>JAQIBF010000056.1 GCA_027859195.1 Helicobacteraceae bacterium | reverse complement strand
GTATTTCTTGTATTAGACGATGAGGGACTGTTTAAGTTTCCCTGGGCATTGAACCTGCGGGAACTTGGACTCTTCGGTTTGATGGAGATGTTTGTCTTTATGGGGCTGTTGATCGGCGGTTTGATCTATGTCTACAAATCAGGAGTGCTGCGATGGATGTGAGTAATACCTATTATAACAGTGCCGATATGCTCGGCGATGCCATCGTTACCACGAAAATGGATGCGGTGATCAACTGGGGACGTCAATCCTCACTGTGGCCTTTTGTCTTTGGAACAGCCTGCTGCGCTATTGAGTTCATGGCGACGGCGGCAAGCCGTTACGATATCTCCCGTTTTGGGGCGGAAGTGCTGCGCTTCTCGCCGCGTCATGCCGATCTTCTTGTTGTTGCAGGTACGGTCAGCTATAAACAGGCCCCGATCCTCAAACAGATCTATGACCAGATGCCCGAACCAAAATGGGTCATAGCCGTAGGTGCCTGTGCTTCAACGGGCGGTTTTTATGACAACTATACAACGCTGCAGGGGATCGACGAGATCATTCCGGTCGATGTCTATGTAGCAGGTTGCCCGCCGCGTCCGGAAGCGATCCTGGATGCGATCATCCAGATACAGGAACAGCTCTGGAAAGAGCCGACATGCGAAGTGCGTAATACGGATTTTAAAGGTAAGCTTGATGATGCCTGATCCGGTAGACTTTACGCCTCTTTTAGAGCAGTTCAAAACAGCCGGACTGCTCAAGATGATGGGCGATACCCCCTTGATCTCTGTGCACAGTAACGAACTGTTCAGCGTGGTCACTTTTGTGAAAGAGGCTATGGGATTCATACTGCTGTTGGATATTACGGCAGTGGACAATCTCGATATGGCGCACCCCACATCAACACGTTTTGAACTGATCTATCTGTTCCGTCATAAAGATTTCAACAAAACAATGGCACTGAAAACAGCTATTGTTGATCCTGATGTCGGTGTGGAGACGATTTTGCCGCTTTATGATGCTGCTGACTGGCTGGAACGCGAAGTGTGGGATCAGTACGGTGTTCTCTTTCAGAACCATCCGACACTCAAGCGCATTCTGAACCACAACGAATTTGTCGGTCATCCGCTGCGAAAAGACTATGAGATCACCAAAGGGCAGTACTGCACCGAAACACAGGACATGCTCGATGAGATGCAACCGCTTCTAGATGCAAGAGGACTGGATATGGAACGCGATGAACTGATGATCCTGAACCTTGGACCTTCGCATCCTGCAAGCCATGGCACGATCCGTACCTTGGTCGCACTCGACGGCGAGACGGTTCGCGCCGGTGCCAGTGAGATCGGCTACCTTCACCGAGGCTTTGAAAAAAGCTGTGAAAACCATGACTATAACCAGATTATTCCCTATACCGACCGTCTTAACTACTGTTCGGCGCTGATGAACAACATCGCTTTTGCCAAAACGGTCGAAGATATGCTGGGCGTAACTTTGCCGGACCGAGGGATCTTTATCCGTGTCATATTGACAGAACTTTCACGCGTGATCGACCATCTTGTCTGTCTGGCTGCCGGGCTGTTGGATATGGGAGCACAGACGAACTACTGGTACCTCTTTAATCCGCGTAATGATGCCACTGATTTTCTCAGTAAACTTACCGGTGCACGTCTGACCAACAGCTATATGCGCATCGGCGGGATGACGCACGACCTGTATGACGGGTGGCGGGCTGACCTGGATGATATTTTAAAAAAAGTAGATTCGGGCATTGCGCAGACACTGACCATGATCGAACATAACCGGATCTATCAGGACCGCATTCAAAATATTTCGCCGGTGAGTGCCGAGCAGGCGATAGCCTATGGTTTTACCGGACCAAATCTCCGTGCAAGCGGCGTTCCCTATGATCTGCGTTTTGACAAACCCTATTACTACTATGATACCTTTGACTTTGACCTGGTCGTCGGCTCTCAAGGTGACACTCATGACCGGATGATGGTACGTTTTGAAGAGATGCTGCAAAGTATAAAGATCATTCGTCAGGCAGCTGATACGCTCCCCGGCGGAGAGTTCAACATCGCGGACCATCGTATTGTAATGCCGCCGAAAACAGCAGTTTACAACTCGATCGAGGGGATGATGAATCAGTTCAAGCTTGTCTATGAAGGGGTAAAAGTTCCTAAGGGCGAATACTACGGCGCCTTTGAAGCGGCCAATGGAGAACTTGGATTTTATATTGTCAGCGACGGCAGCGGCACACCGTATAAGGTGAAGGTGAGAGCACCGAGCTTTCTCCATATGGCAGCCTATCCGAAGATCATTGAGAACTATCAGGTGGCTGATGCGATCATGACGCTGGGAAGTTTGAATATTATTGCCGGGGAGATGGACCGATGAGGAAGGTGGCCGTATGAGTTTCGCATTTACAAATGAAAACCTTGAACAGATCGAAGCACTTAAAAAACGCTATCCGAGCCCAAAAGCGCTCTCTCTCCCTTGTCTGTGGATCGCACAGTATCAGGAGGGGATGATCTCTCTTGACGCGATTGAAGCTATCGGCACGTTGATCGATACCCCATCGATGGAGATCTATCGTGTGGCGACATTTTATACGATGTTCAATCTTGAGCCCGTCGGAACCTACCATATTCAGCTCTGTAAAACACTCTCTTGTGCTTTATGCGGTAAAGCTGAGATACTTGAGCATCTCCAGACGAAGCTGGGTATAGCTGCGGGTGAAAGCAGTGCAGACGGACGCTACACCTTGACACAGGTAGAGTGCCTCGGGTCATGCGGCACGGCGCCGGTGATGCAGATCAATGATCGCTATTATGAGAACCTGGATAGAAAGAAGATCGACAGCATCCTGGAGGTACTCAAATGAAATCGTGCAAGATCGTCAGCCGAAAATTCGATATCGAGCAAAGCCATACGCTGAATATTGCACGTGAACATGGTGCCTACAATGCGGTTGAGTCAGCTTTTTCTCTTGACGGTGAAGCAATAATCGAGATCATCAAAACCAGCGGTCTGCGCGGTAAAGGCGGAGGCGGGGCCCCTGCCGGAAAGAAGTTGTCCTTGATACCGCGTGATGGTAAGAGACCCTCCTATCTGGTTGTCAATGCCGATGAAAGCGAGCCGGGGACCTTTAAAGACCGTCAGATCATTGCGAAAGATCCGCATCTGCTGATCGAGGGGATGATCATCACCTCTTATGCGATCGGCGCGCACGATGCCTACATCTATATCCGCGGGGAATATTATCAGTTTCAAAAGATCCTGCAAGAGGCGATTGATGAGGCATATGCAGCCGGTATCATCGGTGAAAAAGTGATGGAACATGATTATCGGCTCGATATTACGGTTCATCGCGGTGCCGGTGCCTATATCTGCGGTGAAAAATCAGCGTTATTGGAGTCGATGGAGGGTAAACGCGGTCATCCGCGGCTCAAACCGCATCAGCCGGAACCGGAGTGGTATTTCGGCAACCCGACACTGGTCAGCAATGTCGAAACGATCGCATCTGTGCCGTTTATCGTCAAAAACGGTGCGGATGCCTATCGTCAGTACGGTACAAAGAGCAGCCCCGGCTCTTTGCTCTTTGGACTCAGCGGTCATGTGAACCGACCGGGTATATATGAAGTTGAATTCGGCGTTTCTATGTTCGAATACATAGAACACTTTGGCGGCGGCATCAAAAATGGCAAAAAACTTAAAGCGGTGATTCCCGGCGGCGCCTCTACTCCTGTTTTAACCGTTGAAGAAGCCATGTGCGCAAACCTGGACTATGAGACGCTGCGCGCCATGGGAAGTTCTTTGGGGACCGGCGGGATGATCGTGATGGATGAAGATACCTGTATGGTCTCTGCACTGAAAAATCTGCTTGAATTTTATCATCATGAATCCTGCGGCCAGTGCACACCGTGCAGAGAAGGGACGGGATGGGTTGATGGGATTCTTGCTACTTTGCTTGAAGGCAAAGGCCGACAAGAAGATATCGACCGTCTTTTGGATGTCAGCGGTACGATGAACGGTACGACGATCTGTGTCTTTGCTCCGGCAGTTTCCGGTGTCATCGATGCCTTTGTTCAGAAGTTCAGAGGCGAGTTTGAAGCCTATCTGAAGGAGGCGCGATGAGTAAGATAACGATGACTGTCAATGATCAACAGATCGTTACAGACGAAAATGAACTGCTCATCAAAGTGCTTAAGCAAAACGATATTGATATCGCCTACTTCTGTTACCATGACGCCTTGGGTGCGGACGGGAACTGCAGGATGTGTATGGTAGAGATCAAAGGGCAGAAACGGCCGCAGATCGCCTGTAATACCTTTGTCAAAGAGGGTATGACGGTGCGTACGAAAGGTGACAACATCGACAGCGTCCGTCGAAATATCCTTGAACTGGAACTCATCAACCATCCGGTTGACTGTCCAACCTGTGATCAGGCCGGTGAGTGTAAGCTTCAGGACTTTTATCTGGATTACGGGCTGTACGATTCGCATATGGAGATGGCCGATAAAGTCCACGGCCGTAAGCATGTCGACCTGGGAAGCAATGTGATGCTCGATCAGGAGCGCTGTGTTCTCTGCGCACGCTGTACACGGTTTACCTCTGAGATTACGCAGACCCATGAACTGGGCATTATCGGTCGCGGTGACCATGCCCGTGTCAGTACGATGCCCGGCAAACAGCTCGACAACCCGTACGCGATGAATGTCGTCGATCTCTGTCCGGTCGGGGCGTTGACCAGTAAAGATTTCCGTTTTGCCCAGCGGGTATGGTTCTTGACGTCAACCCCTTCCGTCTGCCATGGCTGTGCCAAAGGGTGCAATATCTTTATTGATCACAACAGAGAAAAGTACAAAGATGCGAAGATATACCGTTTCCGTCCGCGTGAAAATCTTGCAGTCAACGGCCATTTTATCTGTGATGCCGGGCGTCTGAGCTATAAGGAGCTTCAAGAAAACCGTCAACTGCAAGCGCTTTATAAGGGTAATGATGTGGAGATTTTCGAGGCTCTACAGCAGTTTCAAAAGATGACAATGGCAGCGCCGCAACAGACCGTGATCATGGCGGATGCCAATTTGTATACGCAAGAGCTTGAGGCTATTCTGGGGTTGGCAGGTCGTTTAAACGCGACGCTTATCTGTCCGATGGCAACCTATACGGATGAGGCATTCGGTGATGATTGGTTGAAAAGCTCGCAACGCGCGGCCAATGCCAAGGCGATTGAAATCCTTGGTATTCAGACAGCGC
>JAQIBF010000002.1 GCA_027859195.1 Helicobacteraceae bacterium | reverse complement strand
CAATTTGACCCCGGAGCGGGTGCTGCGCAACGCGGTGCTGCTGGGGTACCGCGAGGTCATCAACCACTATGTCGGGATGGATCCGATGTGGGTTGGCGGGCAGTTTGAACGGGAGATCGGCATCTATGCGCTGCTGCTGCTCTCGCTGGGGATGGTCTACTTCATCGCCTACAATGCCAGGCTACTCAACTATATCATGCTTGTGCCGGCATCGCTTCCGCTGCTGTTCATAGCGGATTACGCCTATTGGCTCTACTGGTTCGGGCATAATCTGCACGACTGGGGAGCCTTCAAGATCAAGCCCTTTATGCCGACGGTTTTCGGTGACGGCAAGATCGCCCAGTTCACCACCCACTCCTATCCGACGATCGGTTTCTACATGATCCTTGCCATCAGTCTGTTGAGCCTGCTTGCTTTTTTGGCAAAAGAAAAAGCCTTAAAAAAGATGAGCCGGTAGACCGGAGTCCAAGGATTGAATATGTTTAAAGCGTTGATCACTTCTCTCTTACTGCTGTTGGGCGTTTCAGAGGCGAACGTGCTTCAAGAGGCGATAGACAGAGCGCCCGCTGGCTCTATCATAAAGCTGCCTGCAGGCGTTTATAAGGGACGCATTACCATCAATAAACCTCTGAGTATCATTGGCAAAGAGGCTGGGGTGGTCATTGACGGCGAAGAGGAGGGGACAGTCATTACGGTCACAAGCTCGTATGTTACACTCAGGAACCTGACCATAACCGGAAGCGGCGATAGACATGAGAAGCTGGATGCGGCGATCTCCATGTCGAAGGGACGGCAGTGCGAGATCAGCGGCTGTACGATTGTGGACTGCCTCTTCGGTATCGATCTTCAGATGATCAACAACTCCATCATTGCTGACAACACCATTACCTCAAAAGAGATGGATCTTGGACTTAGAGGCGATGGTCTGAGGCTCTGGTACAGCAATGACAACCTGGTGAAGCACAACGCACTGGTCAAGTCGCGCGATTTTGTTGTCTGGTATTCGCACGGAAACGAGATTGTCGAAAACAGTGGCGAGTATTGCCGCTACTCCCTGCACTTCATGTATGCCGGAAAAAACATCGTTAAAAACAACAGCTACCGCTACAACTCTGTCGGCATATTTTTCATGTACTCCCAGGACACCATAGCGACAGGCAATACGGTCAAAAGCTCACTAGGTGCTACTGGGATGGGAATAGGGCTTAAAGATGTCTCCAACTTCACCCTCAAGGACAATACCGTGATCTACTGCGCGCAGGGGATCTATATCGACCGGTCGCCTTTCGAGCCCGATACCCATAACTGGATCATCGGCAACAAGATCCTCTATAACTCGGAGGCGCTCCATTTCCACTCGATGAGTGAAAATAATATTATCAAAGAGAATATCATCATGGGCAATATCGAAGATATCGTTAATGACAGCAGGGGTAGCAAGACCGATGAGAACGAGATCGTCGGGAACTACTGGGACAAGTATGAAGGGTTCGACAAGAACGGCGACAACATCGGCGACACCCCGCATAAAGTCTACCAGTATGCGGACCAGCTTTGGGTTTATAACCCGGATGTAAAGTTTTTTTACGGCTCGCCCGTTATCTCGCTGCTCAACTTCCTGGCAAAACTGGCACCTTTTACGAAGCCGCTTTTTCTGCTTGAAGACGAAAAGCCGCAAGTTGCGATCGGAGGACAGACATGGCAAAAGTAGAAATAGAGAGAAGAGAGTTCGTCAAATATTCCACCCTGGGGATACTGGGGCTGGTGTTGGGCGGCGGTATCGTTTTCAGCCCCTATCCTCTGAGAGCTGAGAACAGACTCAGACCTCCGGGTGCGGTGGCCGAAAAAGAGTTCCTTGCCCTCTGTATCAAATGCGGGCAGTGCCTCCAGGTCTGCCCGTACCACTCCATCAAACTGGCGGATATCGTAATGGGCCACGGAGTGGGGACACCCTATATCGATGCGACCGAGCGCGGCTGTTATGCCTGCTCTGCGGTTCCCTGTGTTCTGGCCTGTCCCAGCGGTGCACTCGACCATAGCTGCGAAAAAGCCGAGGATATCAGGATGGGTATCGCAGTCCTGGCCTTTCCGGAGAGCTGCCTGGCTCTCAGCAATACTCCTCTTCCCAAAGGGTATAACGACCCTATGCAGCAGTTTACGGATGATCAGTACAATGTCACGCAGCTGGAGCGAGAACTACTCGAAAAACTGGCCGGACGTGAAGGAAAACAGTGCACCCTCTGCGCTGATATCTGTCCGATACCGAACCCTATAACCGCTATAGCCATGGTACCGGACCGCAAGGGCGGCAACAGACCTGCGATCTACGACGGATGTATCGGCTGCGGGGCCTGCGAAGAGGTCTGCCCCGCTTCTTCACCGGCGATCGTGGTCAAACCGCGTATGCGCTATGAAGACTATTACGAAAATAAAAGCTAGGAGTCAATTATGAAATCAAGAGGTCCGGGATCAACGATGAAAAGTGCACTCTCTATTTTTAGTATTCTACTATTTATAGTGGTAACAGGCTGCAGCGACAATAAAAGTGCAGACGAGGCCTCTCAGAACGAGAGCGTCTCAACAGCAACGGCTGGCGAGATAGAGATCGTTAAAAACGAGAATGCCAAAGAGATAAAGGTGAAGGAACGGGTGATCGACGCCTCTCTGGATAAATCCTATTACTATGACTACAACATCAAAATGGAATACGACGAGAATGCAGTACCTGCCAATAAAGATGCCTCCGTCCGGGCAAAACCAAGAACGACGATCGACGCCAATATGAATGTCAGAAGCCCCTATGAAGAGGTTCGGGTCTCCATGCTGGTAAGGAGACTGAGCAAAAACTTTATTGTCAAATGTTCAGCCTGCCACAATGACTATGCCAACGGTGTGATCGGACCGTCACTTCTTGGGAGAGACTCCGATTTTATCTTTAACAGCATCATGAAGTTTAAAAGCGGCGAAAAAGTCAACGTACTGATGACGGACCTGGTCAAGATGATGGATGACGCTGAGATCAGGGAACTGGCTGATGAGATCTACCATTTGAACGAAGAGATCAAAAAGATGGAGAAAAGATAATGACAAGAATAAGTAATTCAGTAAAAGGGAGGCACTAAATGCCGAGTCTTAAAAATATTATAGTAGGGATCGTAACGATCGCGGTAATCGCGCTTATGGTGATGACCTACATGAACGGCGGCGCCTACCAGGGCGGTGAGCATGCCAAAGTAATCAAAGACATGGGGACAAATGGTATGGAGCAGACGGCTGCGGTCGTGCCTGAAGAAAAAGACGACCGTGCCAAAGAGCAGGAGGAACTTAAAGCCCTGCGTGACAAAGCCGGAAATGTAGGCGCCTTCGAGGTCTCACAGGAGTATAAAAGTAAATGTGCCTCTTGCCACGGTGTCAACGGTTCAGGCGAGCAGAACGGCAAAAAATTGATGGGGCCAAAAATCTTCGGACAAAATGCCGATCTCCTCTATACTAAACTGGACGATTTCAAATCCGGTAGAAAAGAGAACATGATCATGAAAGGGCTGTTGATCAATCTGAGCAAAGAAGATCTGAGAAGATTCGCGGATGAGATCGGGGCATTTCCCGAAAAAGCCGAAACGCTGGAAAAATAGTCAATAAGTCAGGTGGGATTGAAAAATGGATAAGTACAATAACAGAGAGACCATAAAGAGATCGACCTTCTGGTCGACCTTTTTTAACAGGACAAAAGATGGCAAAAAGGTCGTCAGCTACAGGATGAAGCGGTGGATACTCGTCATCGCCATCCATCTGCTCTTCTTTTTGTCGTTTGCCATTGACATCCAGATGCTCGAGGGGACACTGACGGGTTCAAGGTTTCTCGGATTCCACCTGATCGACGTCTTTACGACGATGGAGATGTTCCTGGCAGAGCACCATATGCATATTAATATCATCATCGGGACAACTACGATCGTCCTCTTCTACCTTCTGGCAGGCGGTCGCTCCTACTGTGCATGGGTCTGTCCCTACGGCATTCTGAGCGAGATCGGCGAAAAGTGGCACAACATCCTGGTTGAGAAAAAGATCATCAAAGAGCGAAAATTCGACCACCGTATCCGACATCTCTTTTGGGCGATCTTTCTGATCCTCTCGTTCACAAGCGGCTACCTGGTCTTCGAGACCTTGAATATCGTCGGTATATTGAGCAGGACGATCGCCTACGGATGGAGTCTGGCCCTTGTCTGGGTTCTCATCGTCTTTCTGTTCGAGGTCTTCTATTCGCGCCGTGCCTGGTGTACCTATATCTGCCCGATCGGGACCACCTACGGGTATATCGGAAAGGTCTCGGCGCTGAGGGTGGAGTGGAATGATAACTGCGACCACTGCATGGTCTGCAGCGATGTCTGTTTCGAGAACCAGGTACTGGAGATCACAAAGGCCAAGTACGACAAACAGAGAGAAGAGAAGGGGATCACGCATGAATACATCACGGGTGCAGACTGCACGCTCTGCGGACGCTGCATCGATGTCTGCCACGCGGATGCGCTCCATTTCGATTTTAGACTAAAAAACCTGGTATAAAAGTGAGCAGTTATGATAAAAATATCCGATTTAACTAAAAAATTTGGTTCGAATGTATCACTAGACAAGGTGAATATCGAGTTTAATAAAAACGAGAGTATTGCGCTGATGGGCGCCAACGGTGCGGGGAAGACGACGCTGATCCGATCTATACTCGGGTATTACCACCCCGACAGCGGCGAGGTCCTGATCAACGGTCTGAACCCCGTCAAAGATCGTGTCAAGGTGCTGCAAAACGTCAGTTTTGTCCCGCAACTGCCGCCGCCTATCAAACTCAGTCTTGATGAGCTGATGCAATACATCGGCATCGGTGCTAGTGTCGACAAAGAGTTGATCATGTACTATGCCAACGAGATGAAACTCGATATCAAGGCCAATCTTAACAAATCGTTTTTCAAACTCAGCGGGGGTATGAAACAGAAGATGTTGATCGCCATCAGTCTGGCCAAGAATAGCGACATCATCATCTATGATGAGCCTACCGCTAATCTTGACCCGAAGGCGAGGGATGATTTTTACCGGCTTTTGAAACAGAATGAGAATGAGAAGGTGCTGCTCTTTGTCACGCACAGACTCGAAGAGGTGAAAGACCTTGTCAACAGACAGGTCTATATGGATTTAGGGGGAATTACTTCAGATGAACGCTTATAAGATAGTACTATTGATAGGGATTATGTTCAGCTTCTCGGCGTGTGAGAAAGCAGGGGAGTCGGGTGCACATGCGGTTCACTTTGACAGAGACATGTGTGAGGAGTGCAAGATGGTTATCTCGGACAGGCACTATGCTGCACAGATCGTCGATACCCGGCAGGAGAAAGCCTATATGTTTGACGACATCGGCTGCCTGGTGCTCTGGATGGATGAAAATCCGCTCGACTGGTTCGACAGCGCCAGGATCTATGTTGCAGACAGTAAGAGCGCAGAATTCATCGATGCAAAAACAGCTTACTGGACGCTCGGTGCCACCACCCCGATGGATTTCGGCCTGAGCGCCTCCAAAACGAAGCCGGAGACGAAGGTACTGAGTTTTGAAGAGGCCAGGAAAGAGATCTTCCGATCGGCAGAGACGAAAGACTCCAGACCGATGGGAACAATGAAGTGCGGTGCCGGGAAGTGTGGTGCAGCGATGGGCGGAGGCGAGGAATGAAAAATCTTTTCCTGATCGCCTATCTGGACCTCAAAGAGTCTATCCGGGCCAAATGGTTTCTGGTCTATTCGCTCGTCTTCGGCGGGTTGATTGCGCTTTTTTTCATCGCGGGGGTGACCGAATCGCAGGTGATGGGCTTCAGCGGGTTGAGCCGCCTTTTGCTGATGTATATACAGGTGACTATCGTCATCCTTCCCATCTTCATTCTGGTCACGACGGTGCGCTCCATCTCGGGTGACAGGGACAGCCATATTCTTGAGTATATGCTCTGCTTTCCGATCTCTCTGAAACAGTATTACTGGGGTAAGGTCATCGGTCGATTTATTACCGTATATTTGCCGGTGCTGTTTGCTATGGTCGTTGCTGTAGCGTATGGTTTTTTTAAAGGGGCAAGTATTCCCTGGGATATCTTTTTTTTATATACCGGTCTTCTTTTTGCCCTCTCTAGCGCATTTTTGGGAATCGCTTTCTTTATCTCCTCTTTTGTAAAATCATCAGAGGTCGCTCTGGGGATAGCGTTTTTTATCTGGATCATACTGCTTGCTTTTATTGATATTGCATTGATCTCATTGATGATGCAGCAGCGTATGAACGAAGAGCTGATTATCTTTATTGCGATGATAAACCCGATGGAGATTTTCAGGGTCGCTGCGATCTCGCTTTTTGATCCGGAACTCACTGTAATGGGACCGGTAGCTTTTTATATCCTTGATTCCATGAGCCAAGCTACCTTTGTATTTGTATCGATAGTGTATCCGTTAGCGCTAGGTCTGATCTTTGCCTTTTTAGGATTTAAGATCTTTGAGAGAAAAGATCTGGTGTAACCAGTTAAAAGGACTATTTATGAAAAATTTACTTGTATTACTATTGTTAGCCTCTTCCTTTGCTTTAGCGCAACCTCTGCAGCTGAAGCCGTATGAACCCTACGTGATGGACTATGATAAAGAGACTCGTGGTCTAGTCCGACAGATGAAGGTCTTTAAATCGCCAAGGTGGGTGGCAAAGATCACCCTTCAAAATGGTAAAAAGATCTTTTTCAGCAGTCCGAAGTCGATGATCGAGTTTTATCAGCAGCCGGGAAGATGGTTTGACATAGGGGTGAAGAGTGAGGGTGACTTCAAACAGATCCTTGTGACAGATTATGAGACGAAAGAGCCCATCAATGCGAGAGGTGCATTTTATGTCTATGGCTCAAATGTCACATCACCTGCCGGTGACGATCTTGTCCCTTTTGGCAACTATGACAGTGCGCAGAAATTTGCAAAAGAACACAATGGCAAAAGAGTGCTTGCCTTTGCTGAGATACCGGAGGCCTTGATCAACCTCTTAAACGGTAAGATCTAGTATCTACAAGGAGAAATGATGTCTAAGCCAACCCCGATCGATGAAGCGATTGTACTGGACCCTAAACGGTACATCGTCAGTGAAACAGATGAAAAAGGCAAGATCACATTTTGCAATGACTACTTTATAGAGATCAGCGGTTACAGCAGAGAAGAGCTGCTGGGTCAGCCTCACAGTATCATCCGTCATCCCGACATGCCGAAGGTCGTCTTCAAACTGTTGTGGGAGACGATCTCACAGGGTAAAAATATCAATGCTGTTGTAAAAAACCTGGCAAAAGACGGCAGGTATTACTGGATCTTTACGGAGTTTGAATCGAGAAAAGACACGGATACGGGTACGATCATAGGCTATCACGCTTCTAGAAAAACGGTCTCTAAGCATGTCATAGAGATCATCTCAGGTCTCTATGCAGAGCTTTTGGAGATAGAGAAAAAAGAGGGTGTAGCGGCAAGTGAAAAACATCTTGTCGATTTTCTAAAAGAGAAGGGCAACGATATCGAGTTTAGCAACATCATGGAAGAGATCCATAGGTTCTATTAAAAGTGAGCGATGAGTAGAAGGGTGTTTCTGCTCTTCTTTTGCCGCGGGGTTGTATAACGTTTTGTAAAAAGGTCTATATGAATCACAAAATGATATTATATATTCTTATATCAAAAGTAAAGAGGTGTATGATATGTTCAAGATGAACCGGGAGCTGTTACAGTCAACACTTAGAGAGTTGGACCAGGCCGTATATAACCATGAACAGTGGTACAAGGAGCTTATACGTTCTGTTGTCTGCGGGCTTCCCCATGACCAGCGCGAGTTCAGCGAGGATGCGCACCGAAACTGCCGGTTCGGGCAGTGGTACTATACGATGATCCCGTCAGAGCTGCACGAGCATCCGAGCTACCTCTCCCTGGAAGCGGAACATACGCTGATGCACCGTCTGGCAAGCAAACTGCTTGTCGCGTCGATGAATAGTGAGTCCGTCAGCTCTATGGACTATGACAACTTCGCCAGCGCCCTCGACCGGCTGCGCCTCAACATCAGCTCGCTGAAGCACGAGATCGAAGAGACCCTCTATAAGCGGGACCCGCTTACGGGTGTACGCAACCGTGTCAGTATGCTGAGCGACCTGCGCTATGTGCATGAGATGGTCAAGCGGCACACCCAGGATGTTACGATTGCCATCATGGATATCGACCATTTCAAAAATGTCAACGACAGCTACGGGCACCCGATAGGCGACAAGGTATTGTCAGCGGTGGCGGAGTTTTTGATGCAGCACACCCGTCCCTATGACAAGGTCTACCGTTACGGCGGCGAAGAGTTCCTTGTTTGTATGTGCAATACCGATATAGAGACGGCAAGCGACGTGCTTGAACGCCTGCGCGAAGAGCTGTCGCATTTTACTGCCGTTGCCGAAAAGGGTGTGCCGCTCTCAGTCTCGGCCTCCTTCGGCGTCTCTTCGCTCGAAGGCGGTTCCAGCGTTGACGAAGCCATTATAAGAGCAGACGAGGCGCTCTATATCTCCAAGAGATCGGGACGCAACAGGGTCACCGTATGGGACAGTTCCATGCATACCGATCTGAACTAGAGTACCTGTTCGCGGCAGAGTGTACCGAAGAACAGATCATAAGACCAGGCGTATGGACTCTTTGACATAGGCCGCAAACTGCTCGGCCGGAAGCGGTTTGCTGAAGTAATATCCTTGTACCTCTTCACACCCTTTAAGACGAAGAAATGCCAGCTGTTCGGCTGTCTCTACACCCTCAGCTATAGTACGCAAGCCAAGTTCTGACGCCATGTTGATAATGGTGCTGACGATGGCTTTGTCATCAGCATCATGGATGATGTCTTGGACAAAGGACTGGTCTATCTTCAGTTTGTATACTTTGAACCGCTTGAGGTGACTAAGCGACGAGTAGCCGGTACCGAAGTCATCTATTGCCATACGGACACCTTGTTCATGGAGTCTGTCCATAATAGCAATGGCTGTATTCGGATCATCCATAGCCGCCGCTTCCGTCAGCTCAAGTTCTAACTGTTCCGGTGGCAGTTTTATCTCATCGAGGATACGTGTGACCAGGTCGGTCAGACCGGGTTGGCGAAACTGTATTGCGGACAAGTTGACCGCAATGATCATTGGCGGAAGTCCGCTGTCCATCCACTCCTTCATCTGATTGACAGCTGTGCGCAGCACCCACTCGCCGATGGGAATGATCTGGCCGTTATCTTCGGCGATTGGGATAAACTCGGCGGGGGAGATCATATCAAACTCGGGGTGTTTCCAGCGCAGCAGGGCTTCTGCCCCTATGATACGCCCGTCCTCCATGGCCACTTGCGGCTGATAGTGCAGTTCCAGTTCAGTACGTATCAGTGCAGAGCGCAGAGCATTTCCCAATAGCAAGTTTCGGGTTGAATCGACCTGCATCTCCTGGGTAAAAAAGCGAAAATTATTGCGGTTCTCTTGCTTGACCCGATACATGGCAGTGTCCGCATTCTTTGAGAGCGTCTCAAAATCGTCACCATCGTTTGGATAGATGGCAATACCGATAGAAGGGGTGACGGTGAGTTCATGGTGATATATATTGCACGGTTTGGAAACCGCTGCAATCAGTTTCGTAGCGACATGGATCGCACTGTTAGCATCGGCATTAGGGATAATTATAATGAATTCATCTCCTCCTAAACGTGAGACAGTATCTTCTACGCGTATGGCTCGTTTAAGCCGTTCTGCCATCTCCCTTAAGAGTTCATCGCCGATGGAATGTCCCAACGTATCGTTAATGTTCTTGAAATGATCGAGATCAAGGAACATGACTGCAAACGATTTGTTGTTTCGCTTTGCCATGTTGAGCAGGTATGTTATACGATCATTCAGCAGGGCACGGTTTGGTAAGCCGGTGAGCTGGTCGAAATGGGCCAGGTTCTCAATACGCTTTTCGACTTTCCGTTTCTCTGTGATGTCTTCTTTAATGGCAAGATAATTGGTTATACGGCCGTCAGCCTGGCGTACAGGGGAAATCACGGCCGATTCAATATATTCACTCTGGTCCTTGCGTCTGTTGATCAGTTCGCCGTGCCAGGTCTTGCCGGCGGTCAGCTCTGCCCACATCTCCTCATAGGTGGCCTCGGAGACTTTGCCTGAATGCATGATGTTGGGGTTTTTACCCAGCACTTCCTCAGGCGTGTAGCCGGTTATCTTGGTGAAAGCTGCATTGACATACTCAATATTGGCATCGACATCGGTGATGACGATGGAGTTGGGGCTCTGTTCGACGGCCAGGGAAAGTTTGACCAGGGTCTCCTGGGCCTCTTTTCGGGCGGTAATATCAAGGATAGTTCCTTTCATCTCTACCGGTATTCCTGCAGCATCGAACGTGAGTTCGCCCAAGCCGTGTACCCAGCGCAGCGTCTGATCGCTCTTGCGGATGATACGGTACTCCTTATTAAAGGGTTCACCCTTCCCGATGACCTCGTCGAACAGATACTTCCCGATCATTACACTGTCATCGGGATGTACGAGTGCATTCCATCCCTCAATGGAGCGGTCGTAGGTTTCGTCGATGCCGAAGATACGGTTTAGAATGTCGGAACTCTTCCATCTTCCGGTTCGGATATCCAGGATATAACTGCCGAGGTTCGCGATGGACTGAGTTTCTCTGAGGAACTGTTCGCTTTCGAGCAGAGCCGCTTGAGACTGTTTTCGTTCGGTAATATCTTCCGAAATACCCAGCAGGTACTGCGGCTGTCCATTTTCGTCTCTGAGCGTCATTTTTTTTGTGTGAAAAAACCGGTTGCCGTAAGGGGTCTTGACGAACTCCTCCTGTATATCCACGATAGTGTGCTGTTGCAATACTTCTCGGTCTTTGGCAGTTAAGAGCTGGGCCTGCTCTTTAGGGAAGAGCTCATAGTCGCTATGTCCCACCACTTGCTCACGGTTGACCCCTAACATTTTTTCGCCGGCAAGGTTAAGCAGCATGTAGTGAAGATCTGCAGCTCTCTTTAGAAAGATCATATGGGGAATGTTGTCGATGACATTTTCGAGGATCTGATTGCTTTCATGCTGCTTGAGTTCTGCCATTTTACGGCCGGTGACATTGCGCGAGAGGACGATGAAACGCGGCGCTTCGCCTTTTTCAACTGCCTTCGGGCTTACGGAAAACTCGAACCAGTGTCTGCCGGAAAGCAGTTCCAGTTCATACTCCCCTTTTGAAAAGCCAGTCTCATGGGCCTCCTTGAGTGCCGACAGGCCAATCTCTGCGACATCCGGCGGGAGTATTTCGAGCATGGTCTTTCCGATCACTCGATCGTCCTGGGAAGAGGATACATTACGGTTTTGGCTATGAAAGTCGTAGTAACGTCCGTCGAGCCCCACCTCGAAGAGCAAGTCCGGAAGGGCTGCAATCGTGGCCTGAAGACGGTTCTGTGATGTCCTCAACTCGCGGTAAGGGTTTTGAATCGTCGTGACGAAGATGACACGGTAGATGAAGAGATAGGCGATGACCTTGTAAATATGGCCGAGCAGATTGTAGATGTCGGTCACATCGGTGAATATCGTGAACAAAAACTCACTCATCGCCATAGTGCAGAGCGCCCCGAAGAGTGCCGCTACGAGAAAGGGCTGCGGCCGGTGCATGCGCGGCAGCAGGAGAAGGGCGGTTAGAATATTGACAGCGATGAGGGTATATTCGGTATAGATCTTGTAGAGGGAAAGCCCCTGCTTGGGATGAAACATTTCGGGCAGGATAGCGGGGTGGAAGAGGAAGAGCCAGTTGAAGGC
Organism: Helicobacteraceae bacterium; assembly: GCA_027859195.1. Taxonomy (GTDB): domain Bacteria; phylum Campylobacterota; class Campylobacteria; order Campylobacterales; family Sulfurimonadaceae; genus Sulfonitrofixus. The sequence continues at coordinate 16,863 of JAQIBF010000002.1, read as the reverse complement.
AGCGACCAGAGCGAGCACCAGCGCCATCAGCAGGTAGCGGGTCGAAGCTGAAGGGAAAGGGCGCCACGGCACAAGGACAAAAACGAGCAGCGCGACAGTTGCCAGCGAACGTGCGGCCAGCCAGAAGTAGATCGACTTGTCAACCCCGCTCGGCGTCACGAAATCCGGCATGCCCACAAAGGAGAGAATATGCGAAAAATCCAGCAGTCCCACCCCCATAAAGACAGCGGCGAGCATCACAATATTTCCGGGCAGTTTGTTGCTGTAAGCGTTCCACCCGACTGCGAAGACCATCATGGAGATCAGGATCGAGACCGACTCCAGCAGTATGTGCAGCGACAGATACCCTTCTATTCTCTCGGTCTTAGGCAGCAGCAGTGCCGTTACCATAACAAGGGCAAGCAGTGCAAGGATAAGGAGCACTTTACGCATTGCGCTCTGTTGGCTGGTGTGCAGCCTGAAGATGTTTTTAGTTTTGGAGATCAATAGTTTCATATTTTGTTTTTATCTCCTGGCCGAAAATAGTTTTGTGACAATATTGAATAGTATTCCATATGAAAACTGGATTCAAGCTTTTTTGAACTCCATTTCTGTCAGCATCGATCGGATTTGAAGAAGTCGATGTCGTTTGTCCGCTCAGAATACGATTTGCACAGGATTGCAAGACGGTTAGGGACTCTATTTAGTTTTTTAATGCTATAAATAGAGAGAGGCAATAAATGTTTTTTTGTTTTTTGCTATAAAATATTCTTATATATCTAGGAGCGGAAGGAAGCTTTATGCGTGAATACACAGATGCGATCAGTGTCACGATCGATAATTATATTGCCGTTTTTAAAGACAACTATCATGTCGATGACTGCGACATCTACTTTATGGCCAGCGGTGAAGCATCAGCCTATCTGGAAGCCTCCTGCCGGCTATTTGAGCGTTTTAGACAGGTGGACAAAAAGGGGATCCTGGCCGATGCTAAAAAATTGGCGTCGAGCTGTACCAAACATAATATGCCTTACATCATCCTGCACAATATTCTGGAACGTTTTAAAAATGCGATTTTATGTGAACTTTTAAAAAATGAGAAGCAGGCATCCGTTGCCTACCACTTTCTACGGCAGGTAAACATCGCCCTTGACAGGATCTCAAAACATTATCTCTCTCAAAAGGTAGAGACCTTCTTTGAAAACAACAGCCGCCGCATCAGGACGATAGAGGAGCTTGTCGATACCTCAAGCATCCACTTCTTTGAGGGACACCTTCTCTGGCTTGAAAACCTGGCTCATGCCATTAGCGACCTGGACACCACGGCTCTTCCTGAACTGAGTCCGGCGGCATGTGTCCTCGGACAATGGCTGCATGCGGAGGGCAAAGAGATCATCGTCGATGAACCGCGGTGGCAGCATCTCGATCTGCTGCACCGGCGTCTTCACCTCATTGCCAAGCGCGTTGAGATCCTCCTGAAGACGACGCCCATCGATTACCACTATCTGCTGCTGCTTCTAGAAAAGGCGGATCTGGTATCGCTTTCGATCGGCATCGACCTGACTCTGATCAGCAACATAGAATACATCAAACACTCGTCAAAAGATCCATTGACGGGGGTATTGAACCGGCAGCTTATGGAGAAGATATTCAAGACGCAGTTCGAGCTTTCAAAGACCCTCGACACAGGCTTTGCACTGATCATGGCCGATATCGATAATTTCAAGCAGGTCAATGACAGCTATGGTCACGTCTTCGGGGATGTCGTCTTGAAAGAATTTGCAAAAGTACTGATAGCCTCGACGCGAAAATCGGACTTTGTAATCCGTTTCGGGGGCGAAGAATTCCTTCTGATCCTGCCTGTAACGACGATGAACGAGTCAAAAGAGATCGCCGAAAAAATGTGTTCCAGGTTTGCCATGAACAGCATAGACAGGGAGGGGAAGCCACTGCACTTTTCAGCCAGTTTCGGTGTTAGCTATGTCCATCCGGAGGCTGATGAGTCATCATCGCAGCGGCACATATCGGAACTCATCGATGATGTTGATCAGAAACTGCTGTTGGCTAAACAGCAGGGTAAAAACAGGGTTGTCTCTTAAGCATTTTTGCGGTGCTAGTTGTGGGCAATAGGTTTGTCAGTGAAAAGATAGTCTTTTAACTCTTTATCAAAACTGGGGTCCTGACGCCGGATCCATTCGAGTACCATTGAGGCGTGTTCTTTCTCTTCATCGCGGTTATGGGCAAGAATTGCTTTGAGCTCTTGATCTTTGCAGGCATCGACACGCTGGTTGTACCAGTCCACAGCCTCTAGCTCCTCCATCAGAGAAACGATCGCCCTGTGCATGTCTCTTGTTTTGTCCGAAAGTTCTTCGATCGGTTCGTGGTAGCCTTCATTAGCCATTTTGTTCTCCTTGGTCGTTACTGAGATACTCTATTGTATCGAATCGACAGGCAACAGACAAAGGATTGTTGTAGAATTATTGAATGACGAGTTTTCCGACCAGCTTTCTGACGGTCGGTACCACAACAAAGATGGTCGGAAAGGCGATAGCAAAGGCTTTCCAAAATGCGCCGAGCCATTTAAGAACAAAGCCGTCAATGAGTCCCAGGTTGATGTAGGTGATGACGAAGGACATAAAAAAGGACATGAACATCGACATGAGAAAAGCGAAGAGTATGGACTCAAAGTGTTTAGGGATCATTAGTGACTTTCAAGCAAAATATTTTCGCATTATAGGTTAAATTGTATTATTGCCGGTTTAGGGTTTCCTCGGTGTTATAGAACTCCCCGCTTATAGGCTTCTGACACAATTTTTGCCGTCTCGTTTAGCGGCGTAAACACCGTCATCAGCTCTCTTTATAAGGGACTCATACTCTTTCATCTCCGGTGACCGGGCGGCCACACCGATACTGATGCTTCCAACCCAAAAACCGTCGGCTGTCGGCACGCGCATTTCTGAGACTTTTTTTCGGACAAGCTCGGCGATGTTCATACCGCCTTCATGATCGGTGTTCGGGCAGAGGATAAAGAACTCATCTCCGCCCAAGCGGCAGACGAGGTCATCGCTTCGGAGACTGTCGTGCAGTGTTTGTGACAACTCGCACAGTACCGCATCTCCGGCATCATGACCGTAGCTGTCGTTCACCTCTTTAAAATGGTCGGCATCGATCATCATGCAGACCAGCGGTTGGCTTGTCTCTACCGACGCATTCCATTGGCTGTTTAGCTGCTGCATGGCATGACGGCGGTTCGGAAGTCCGGTAAGGAGATCGGTCCGGGCAATCTCATCGAGATGAAGGTTGGCTTCGGAGAGGGCCTGCGTACGCTCCTGTATCTTCTTTTCAAGAGACTGGTTTAACTGTAACAGCTTTTTGTTTTGGAGTGAGACTTCCTGAAACAGGCCGCTCAGTGCGACTAGCAGTGCTTCCGTTGCGCCGTTGTTGGCATCGTCTTCTGTCTCATAGGCTCCTTGCGGCGTCGCTCCGGAGACAAGCGCCTTGATCTGACGAGCCATGTTCTGGTCCATACCGAGAATGTGGTACGCCAGCCAGTGGGTAAGGAACTCAAGGAGATGTCTGACGGAACCGGGATCGTCGGGAGAGACTGAAGCGTGGATCGACAGGACCTCCTGGATGAAGTCTTGGTGCACTTTGATATGGGTCTCGATGTGACGCTGATCGAGACCCATTTGGGCCATCAGGTGCTCCTCCTCCTGAAAATGGTATTGGGCATACTCGGCAAGCTCCGTAAATATAGCTTCAATAGCAGTAAAATCAATCTCGTTTCTAGCCAATTGCTCGCCGAAGGAGTTGATGATATCGACCAGATGGTGGTGCTGTTTGTCGACCTCGTCCAACCCTGTTTCAAAATGCTTGTCCCAATGAAATGATTCCATATCTGTACCAACTTTTCAATGTAATATTATGGCTAAAGAGCATAATGCCAAGCGTAATAGCGCGAATGACAACTCGGGGTAGACATACTGAATTATGTTTATTATAGCTTAGTTTGAGATTATAAGTATTGATAGGGAGCAAGAGGAGATATCCTGCATATGCAGGATATGAGGGTAAAAAATGCCTTACAGCGCTTTTGTCATAATGCGGTTCATACGGGCGATGAATTCGGCGGTGTCGTCGAGCTCCATGCCGTCGAAAAGTTTGGCCTGATCGAACAGTACGTGCGCTGCATCGTTGATGAGGTTCTGGTCTGCCGAATCTTTCAGCTTGGCAAGAAGCTCATGGTTCGGGTTGATCTGCAAGATAGGTTTAACAGGTGGCATATCGCCGCCTTGACCCATTTGTGCCATCATCTGAGCCATCATGTAGCTTGGGTCCTCTTTGTCGATCTTAAGTGCCACAGGAGACTCTGTAAGCTCTGTTGTCACCTGGATGTCTTTAACACTGTCGCCAAGGCTTGTCTTAAACTCACCAATAAGAGCTTCGTACTCTTTAGTCAGCTCCTCTTCCTTCTGTTTAGCCTCTTCAGAGTCGTCCAGTTTGGCGTCGGCTGCATTAACGAATTTGTACTCTTTGTACTCAGTTACCATCGGCATAACGATGGTGTCGATCTCTTCGTTAAGTACGATGACATCGATGCCTTTCGCTTTGAAACGTTCGAGTGCAGGCGATTTTTTAAGCATGTTGAATGCCATCTTGCCCGTGATGTAGTAGATCTCTTTCTTCTCTTCGTCGACTGACTTTACAAACTCTTGAATGTTGGTCGTCTCATCAGAGTTAAGCGTGCTGAACTGCAGCAGTTCCAAGATACGCTCTTTATTGCCAATGTCAGAGTAAAGACCCTCTTTAATTACATTACCGAATTGAGCGTAGAACTCGTTGTACTTAGCACTGTCCTTTTTCATAAGCTTGGCAAGCTCAGAAAGTACTTTTTTAACCGAAGAGTTACGGATCTTGCTCATAACCGGGTTAGACTGCAGGATCTCACGGCTGACATTCAGCGGAAGGTCTTTAGAGTCGATGACACCGCGCAAGAAACGAAGGTAGGTCGGCATTAGCTCTTTGTCGTCGTCTGTAATAAAGACACGGTTGATGTAGAGTTTGATACCTGGTGTATAGTCAACACGGTACATGTCCATCGGTGCTTTTGACGGCACGTAGAAAAGGGTCGTGTACTCGATGGCGCCTTCGGCCTTGTTGTGCATCCATGTAAGCGGCTCAGCTGAGTCGTGTGCAATACTGGAGTAGAAATCTTTGTAGTCGTCATCGTTGAGTTCCGACTTGGAGATCGTCCAGAGTGCAGAAGCCTTGTTGATCTGCTCGTTTTTCATCTCGGTTGACGACGGTTTTGTCTCCTTGCCTTCGTCATCTTTTTCTGCCGGAATAAAGTTCTCTTTGTCCATAAAGATCGGGAAAGGGATGTGGTTAGAGTACTTTTCGATAATGCTCGAAACGCGGTGCTCTTCTAAAAACTCAGCGTCATCATCTTTAAGATGCATGACGATCGATGTACCATGCCCCTCTTTTTCTGCATCTTCGATCTCATACTCACCGTCACCGGCAGAGATCCATTTGTAGGCTTTCTCTTCGCCCGCTTTTTTAGAAGTGACTTCTACCTTGTCAGCAACCATAAAAGAAGCATAGAAACCGACACCGAACTGACCGATAAGCTGTGAATCTTTTTTCTGGTCACCGGAGAGTTTCTCCATAAAGGCTTTTGTCCCCGACTTGGCGATCGTACCCAGGTTTGCAACAAGGTCTTCGTCGTTCATACCGATACCGGTGTCGCTGATCGTCAGTGTCTTGTTCTTTTTGTCAAGCACGATGTCGATGCGAGGGTTGAAAACGACACCTTTGTAAGCGTCATCGGTAAGGACAAGCATGTTGAGCTTGTCCATTGCGTCTGAACCGTTAGAGACAAGTTCGCGCAGAAAGATCTCTTTGTTTGAGTAAAGAGAGTGGATCATAAGTTGTAAGAGTTGATTGACTTCCGTCTGGAATTGATGTTTTGCCATTGTGGTTCTCCATAGATGTAATTTGTTTAGGCTGGGATTTTAACAAATTTAAAACAATAATGCAAGAAGCATCACTATTCTTTAGCCGATATGACTAAACTATTAAAAAAATGAGACAAAAGTGAGTGGTTAGATGAAAAAGAGGAACGAATATTTAGTGCACTTGAGATAGAGTCCTTGATGCGGGGCAGGTTTTAGTTTAAAATTTTCATACGGTAAGCTACTCAAAGAGATCTTCTTTGGTCCGATTACTGCTCTTCTTCAAGAGATGCAAGAAGCAGGTTTAATGATGATGGTGCGCGAGGATCTCGCGGATCGCTTCTTCGCCTAACTCCTGGATATCTTCTACCGTTCCTTCAAATGTGAGACTATCACCTGCCATCGGATGGTTGGCGTCGAGCAGGGCGTAACCGTCCTTGATTTCTGTAACCGTGTAGACGGTGGCTTCGTCAAGTCCTTCCTCATACGTCTCTATTTCCATCTTTACAGTAATACCTTCTGGGAGCTCGTCAAGGGGTTCTTTAACAACCAGTGCCGCATCATAGTCACCGAAGGCTTCATCTGGTGACAGGGTGATACTCACACTTTCTCCAATATGTTTGCCTTCGAGTGTCTCTTCGACTTTTTTGAAAACGTGCCCATGACCGCCTTGCAGATAGATCAACGGTTCCTGGTCGGGGTTGAGAAGCTCTCCCTTGCTGTTGGTGAGACGATAGGCGAGGGTGACGAGTCTGTTTTCGGTGATGGTCATGACAGTTCCTTGAATGGTTGAGTTTGAAATAAGCTAATAGGTTTTCGCCATTATACCGTGCCGCTTATGAAAGAGGCGTTACCTTACTACGTCGTTTAAGATCGAACCTCTTCAATGTAATAGCGGCCGTTTTTTTCGTTTATTTTGATATCTGTCTCAAATATTTCGGAGAGGTTTTTACTGGTGAGGATATCTTTTTTCGGTCCGCTTTTGTAGAGGGTCTTCTCATACATCAACCCGACATGTGTGATCTCCTCGAAGATCTCTTCAAGGTGGTGTGTTACCAGTATGATCGTGCAGTTCTTGGAAAGTTTTTTGAGCATCTGGATGAAGTTGATCTGCGCCTTGATGTCGAGCCCGACGGTCGGTTCGTCCAGTATAAAGGCTTTCGGGTCATGGACTAAAGCGCGTGCGACAAGGCATTTTCTGAGTTCGCCGGTGGACATGGCGTGGACCTTTTTCTCTTTGAGGTGGCCGATCTCCAAAAAGGCGAGGACCTCTAGCGCCTTTTCATGCTGCTGCTCTGAGAAGTCCTGGTGCTTAAAGATACCGACGGCGCTGTAAAAGCCGCTTAAGGCAACCTCATAGCCGCTCAGGTAGGGAGCATTGACGGCAAAATAGTTGTGCAGGTCGTTCGTGATGATCCCCAGTTTCTTTTTGAGGTCGGCGAGAACGTAGCGCGACTCGCCCATAATCTCTTTTTTAAAAGGGTAGGTCTGTCTTGGATGCATGTCCGACTGCATCAGTTTCATCAGCGTCGATTTCCCCGAACCGTTGGCACCCAAGATCGCCCAATGCTCGCCCTCGCAGATCTTTAGCGTCACCGCCTTGAGGACGAGATCGGTGTCGTAGCCGGTATAGATATTCTCAAAATCAATAATATGCATTCTCTTCTCTCTTATAAGCAAATTATAGTACAGATTCAAGATTTTGATGCCGTACAAGTTTATATAGGTACTGTAGTTACGGTAAAATTGGAGATATAGGTCGACAGCTTAATGTCAGGAACGATCTTGTCAAGAAAGTTTCTATGCGTTTAAAAAAGAGATGGCATCACAAAAGAGAGAAGAGCCCGGCTTTTGGCCAGACCACTTTCCGGTTTTTACACTAGAGATCAGAATGCTGCATAAAGCATAAATAAAAACTGGTTTCTACTTGCGCTGTCATTAAAATTGTGGGTGTCGTTAAGCTGAAACTCGACATTTTCGAATAAAAAATATTTTAGCCCTGCAATCGCCGCATTATCTGAAGAGTTTGTCGGATCTCCATTGTCAGCATTTCTATACCCTGCAGAAAGGTTCAACACAGAAGGGATGACACCAACTTCAGTAAGGAATGTTGCCGCTTTTTTGTTGTTGTCGCCTGGGCTATACAGAGAGTTTGCATCTTTTTTAGCGTCTGCATAGGTCACAAAGAAACTTACCGGTACATTGGCTATATCCCCCATGGCCTGAAAATCCAAGGCATAAGCATCTGTTTTCTCTTCAATCCGCGGGCCTGTAATGTTATTGTTATCTTGATATTTAGCGGTTCCAAACCAAAGCTGTCCGCCAAAGCCCAGATCCCATTCACCAATGGTAGGTGTAACTGCTACTCTAAGATAATGTGCAGGCGAAAAATCCTGGATGCTTCCATTGACCGGCATCCAGGCAGAATAAACAGCGTACCATAGTTTGTTATAGAGATAAAGACCTAAGCCTTCTGCTTCTGAACCTGTACCTATATACTGCTGCGCAGAGATGACTTCGGTACTTTCCAGAATGTCTCCACCTGTATTGAGCGCTTCAAATGCATAAGATGGACCAAATCCGTCAGTTCTATATGGAACGACACCAACGGTATACTCACCAACTTTATACGTAACGGGAAGTTTGAAATTTGCCAGGCCGAATGTATTGGTCTCACCGTCATAGCCTATTTCAGCAAAGGCACCTACATGATCAGACACACGGCCTCCAATCATCAAACCTGCATCAGCGGGAAAGCCCAATACTGCTTTCGAACTGTCATCTTTTGTATAATTAATTTTTGTTACAAAAGAGGCATTAAGGGTCTCAGGAAGAGAGAGAAAATTGACTTTTTCAGGGTCGTCAATTGTTCCTTGCCTCCCCATCAGCGTAAACCCGCTGGCCTTGAAATCTCTGCCGTAAGCGTTCAAAGCAGGGAAGCCATTTTGAGAGTGGCATGTGTTACATGAAACTCCCATCTGACGTGCAAATGCCGGCATGGCGTAGACATTAGAAACAACACTTAGCAGCATGACTCCGACTGCAATAAAAAAACGTAACATTTGAATTCCTTTTTTTTAAAAGTAACTGGCATTCAGTGTATAACTGTAATTGTTAAACTATTATTCTATTTTATAATTAGTCAAGAAGGTACTACATAGTTGACAGTTCATAATAATAACTTCAACAAAAAGTAGATCTACGCGTCATAGCAATAGAAGCTATCTTTTAAGACTTTAAATTTGTTCAAATTTTTTAAGAACAAGAATATTGATATATAGGGAAGCTGATAAATGATTTTAAAATGCGAAGTCTTTGTGTACTGACCTTCTCTAATGATCCCGAAAATATTTATACCGACTTCACAATAAAACAGGTTCGCGTTCTTCTAGAAAAAAGTCTTTATAACAACTTTTTTCTTTCTCTTAAGTCGTATGGATTGCATCAATATCTGATATTGCAGAGATAGAGCCCCTGATGCGGGGCGGGTTTTAGTTTGAACTGCTTCTCTAATGCAAGCTGTGCCTGCAGATCTTCTTTCATATATCTGCCGGCGCTGATCTCAAGTAAAAACCCCACCATCAGACGGATCTGTGAACGCAGAAAACCGTTGGCTTCAAAGTAGAGGACGGTGCAGCCGTTGTGGCGGTAGACTCTTGTTTTGTAGATCTCTCTTACAAAGTTGATAGTGTCGCTGCCGCTCTTTTTAAAATATTCGAAGTCATGTACCCCCTCAAAGAGTGTTATGGCCTCTTTTATCTTTGTTTCATCGATGGTGTCGACATAGGTAACAAGGTCGGCTAAAAAAGGGTTGGGTGTCTGGGTGGAGAGGATGTAGCGGTAGGCCCGTTTTCTGGCGGAGTAGCGTGCGTGAAAATCTTCGTCAACTTGCTCCATACGGCGAATAGCAATATTTGCAGGCAGGATACGTTTTAGACTCTCTTTGAGTTTATTTAGGTCGTTCCAAAATGGGGGGAGGTCAAAATGGAGGACCTGACGAGAAGCATGTACCCCTCTGTCCGTTCGTCCCGAGGCGATGACCTTTGTCTCTATCTGCAATAGGCTGAGCGCTTTTTCTATCTGGCCGTTGACCGTCTGGTCCGTCTCTTTTTGTACCTGTGAGCCAAAGTAGCCGGCCCCGTTGTAGGCGATAGTCATCTTGACGCGCATCTAGAACCTGCTGACGATCTTGCGGCGGTAGTACGGGTAGGTCACGGCAAGCCAGCTGCCTAAAACGACGGGGATAGTGTAGTAACCCAGCAGGTTGACCAGACCGATACTTGAACCGTAATAGACGACAATAGAGAGAAATAAGAAGAGATAGACATAGGCTTTCTGATGCCGTACATGTGCCACACCGATGGCCAAGACCATAAACAGACTTAGCAGCGGGAAAAGAGAGAGCAGCAGGTCTGAGATGAACTTTTTCGTGTGTATCTTTTGCAGATCAGGCTCGTTGTTAAACCAGTAGTCATATGCTGAGAGATATTTTCTCTGATCGGTTGTCATGATGTTGTTGATAAAAAGTGTCTCGAATTTCATCTGGGTTAAGGTGTCTGAAGTGTAGTTATATCCTTTTCCCTTCTCCAGTTCCAAGCGCAAAATACCGCCAGTGTTGTCAACAGTGGCATGTTCAGCACTGATAAGGACCTCTTCGTCTTTGTCTTTATTGAAGAGAACAACATTGCCAAAGCTCTTGTCCTCATTGTCTTTGCCGACATAGAGCAGCCAGGAACCAAAGTTGTGTCCAAACTCTGAGGCACTGATATTGAACTTTGCTTCACTCTTTTTGTGTTTCATAAAATTGATAGAGATCGTTTTTACATGAGGAAATAGATAGAAGAAGTTGAAAACCAGCAGTGAACTCAAGAGCAGCGCAGGCACCAGCAACACTTTAATAAGATAATTCGGTTTGATACCGAGTGTGAACAATATGACCATCTCATTGTCGGTAGAGAGGCGAAACAAGGCCAACACCGCAGCAATAAAAAATGTGATAGGCAGGGTATAGAAAAAAAGTTCAGGCAGAACAAACAGGTAGAGCTTAAACATCTCAAAAAAGCTCAGCTGGATATAAGCCGTATAGGTTGCCAGTTTAAGCATAAAGATAACAGAAGCAATAGCAAACAGAGGTAGAAATATCGAAAAGAACGAGATCGAAAAGTTCGATATGATATACCGGCGCAGTTTATGCATAAAGGACTTCCAAGTAGGCTAGTATGGGTGTTTCAAGCATGTAGACAATGTAGGCTGCCAAGGCCAGGAACGGGATGAACGGCAGACGTTTGCTTTCAGCATCTTCGCCGCGTACAAGCAAAATAGCCGGAAGGGCGATAAGGGCAGACAGGAAGACGGCGACCAGAGAAAGTTGGATCCCCATAAGGGCACCCATTGTCGCAGCCACCATGATATCCCCTTCGCCCATCGCCTCAAAATAGAGCGGCATGGGGTTGTAGTTGCGGACCCATGACGGTTTTTTAGAGGGTTTAACAAAGGCTTTTGTCCGGGCATAAAGATAGTAGGAGAGGTAAAAACGCAGGAGCGTAAAACCGCCGGCCAAAAGAAGGGCATTGACAAAGTTCAGACCCAGCATCTGCGGGTCATTTACACTGATGATGGCAAGTGTCAGTGCCAGCAGGTTCAGACTGTCCGGGACCATCTTATAGTAAAAATCGATCATAGCCAGTGTCAGCAACGTCAGAAATGTCAAGGCGACGCCTAAAGTAGCTATAGAGGGGTCGTTTTTTAGAAAGACGCTCATAAACAGAAGACCGCTCAGTATCTCGACAATGGGGTACTGCATAGAGATCTTTTCACTACAGAAAGCACACTTGCCGCGCAGAAAGAGCCAAGAGAAGATAGGTATGTTGTGGTACGGTTTGAGAGCGGTATTGCAGCTCTGACAGTGTGAGGCCGGAAAGGCAACACTTTCACCGCGAGGCAGACGGTAGATGACAACGTTTAAAAAAGAGCCGATAACAGCCCCAAAGATGAATGTAATAAGTCCTATCACGATTTTAATCCTCCGAATCGGCGTTCTATGGTGGTGAATTGATGAATGATACTCTCTAGCTCATAGGTCGAGAAGTCGGGCCAGAGGGTATTGATAAAAAAGAGCTCAGCATAGGCTGCCTGCCAAAGCAGGTAGTTGGAGAGACGGTGGTCGCCGCCTGTTCTAATGAGCATGTCAACCGGCATGGAACAGTCAAGGGCTCTTGTCAGACTCTCTTCCGTGACCGTTTCACTGTTCGCTACCAGTACATTTACAGCGCGGACAAGTTCATCTTTTGCCCCGTAGTTTAATGCAAGGCTCTGAATAAGACCATTGTTGTGCTTTGTCTTCTCAACAACTAACTCAATAGTACTTAACAGCGGTCTTGAAAAACCGGAGAGATCGCCGATGGGCTCAAAACGAATGTTGTGCTCCATATAGGTCGAAAGCTCTTTTTGAAGATAACGGTCAAGGAGTTTCATCAAAAACTCCACTTCCAGTTTCGGACGTTTCCAGTTCTCGGTACTGAAGGCGTAGAGAGTCAGACGCTTGATCTCTTTATGGTTGGCACAGTATCTTGTCACCTCACGAACCACTTCGGCACCTGCCTCATGGCCTTTTACGCGTTTAAGGCCTTGAAATTGTGCCCAACGGCCATTTCCATCCATGATGATAGCAATGTGATGAGGAGAGTTTGTTGTCATAAAAGGGCAGCCTTCTCCAGTATAGTAAGGGAAAGTGAGAGTTTGTCCGCTTTTGGCAGGCTGTCGATACCGTGTGCAGTGATAAAGTCTATCTGGTTGTCACTGGTGCCAAAGCTGCTGCTGTCTTTAAGCAGGTTCAGACAGACCGCGTCCACATCTTTTGTGTCGATCAGTGCCGATGCGTTTTTGATGGACTCTTCTGCATCCATCTCTGCTTTAAAGGCAACCGTTTTGATCCCTGAACGATCCAAGGCTGAGAGAAGGTCTATGTTCTGCTTTAGCTCTAAGTTCCATGTTTCACCGAGTTGAACTTTCTTGATCTTCCCCTCTTGCGGAAAACGTGGTATAAAGTCGCTGATGGCAGCAGCCATAAAGAGGTAAGGCTCTTTTTGGATCAATTGAAGCGCCTCGTCATTGACAAGAGAGGGCTTGCTCATCTTCCCTTTTTTAGAGATACGGATAGAGTCTTTAAGATAGTCGTACATCTCGTCTGACGACTCTACATCGATGGTATGCACATGTCGCGGAAGGTTGTCGTCAAAACGTGTCGCTATGAGGTTGACATCAGCCCCTTTCAAAAAGAGCGCTGTTGCGAGAGATGACGCCATCTTGCCGCTCGAGTAGTTGGAAAGGTAGCGTACATCGTCGACCTTCTCAACCGTACCGCCGCCTGTGACAATGACCATACGGTCTTGCCAAAAACTCTCTTTCAAAAGTGTGCGGGCGCTGTACCAGAAGATATCGATAGCTTCCGCCATCGCACCGTCGCCGGTTGTCTGGCATGCCAGCTCTTTGACCTGGGTGTCGATCACATCATAGTTGGAGACTTTCAACATCTTAAGCGAACCCTGCGTAATAGGGTTTTGCAGCATATTGGTGTTGGCGGAAGGGGCAATTAGTTTAAGACCCGGGTAGGCAAGAGCACACTGCAAGAGCATGTTGTCGGCAATGGCATTAGCCAGCTTGGCAATGGTGTTTGCGGTACAGGGGGCAATAACAAAAAGGTCAGCCCACTGGGTCGCTTTTATGTGGTTATGGTCATCCGCCCACGACTCGCTTGCTTCGTCCAGCACTTTGTTACGAGAAAGCGTCTCAAAACTAAGGGGTGCGACAAACTTTTTTGACGCATCGCTCATGACAACTTTGACTTCTGCACCGGCTTTTACAAACAGGCGGACAAGCTCTAATGACTTATAAACGGCGATAGAACCGGTTACGCCGAGAAGAACTTTTTTCCCCTTGAGCAGGTTTTCAGGAATCAACATGGCTTCTCCTTGTTGAAAAACTTATAGAAAAAATTCTCAATAATTTTGATCTTGGCGCGGCTGAGTATTAAAACACCGCTCTTGACATGGTCATTTGTCACTGTTGTTCCGGCTGCAACCATCACATCGTCTTCGATGGTGCAGGGGGCAACGATCTGGCTGTCCGAACCGACAAAGACATTTTTGCCGATAATGGTCTTGTACTTTTTCTTACCGTCATAGTTGCAGGTAATAACACCCGCACCAATGTTGGAACCGCTGCCGATCTCGGCATCCCCGATGTAGCTCAGATGGCCGGCCTTGACACCGTCAAGGGTCGATTTTTTGACTTCGACAAAGTTGCCGATATGGGTGTCTTTGATGTTTGAAAGTGGTCGCAGGTGCCCCATAGGACCGACATCCGAGTTCTCCATGACGGAGTCTTCGACAACCGAGTGTGCTTTGATGTGCGAGTTGATGATCGTGGAGTTGCCGCAGACACGGGCCCCGTTTTCTACAAGACACTCCCCTTCAAAGATGACACTCTCTTCGATATAGATCGTTTTCGGAAGTTGCATGACAACGCCTGCCGTCATCCACTTGTTGCGGATACGCTCCTGCATGATCTCTTCGGCAGCAGCCAGGTCGATCTTGGAATTGACCCCTTTGAAGTACTCTTCATCGACTTCAAGGGGCTCAATGTTGATGCCGTCCGCTTTAGCGAGCGCGATAATATCAGTAAGATAGTACTCGCTCTGGGCGTTGTCATTTGAGAGTTTCGGAATATAGGTTTCGAGTACCTCGCGATTAAAGCTGTAAATACCGGCATTGACATAGGTGATGTCGAGTTCTTGAGGCGTAGCGTCTTTCTGCTCAACAATGCGCTGGACACCATGTTTGTCAAAAACAACTCGTCCGTAGCCTGAAGGGTCATCAAGGTTAAAGATCGACATCACAATGGTGCTGTCACTCTTGACAAAACCGCTGAGTGCATCGGCTGTGATCAGGGGCATGTCGCCGTTAAGCACAAGCACCTTCTCATAACGCGGCGCGATACCCATCACTGCACCGCCGGTTCCCGGAAAGTTCTCGGTGTCCTGGGTAACAAAGGTGATGTTGTCAAATTCTGCCTGCATCGAAGCAATGACTGCCTCTTTTTGATGTGCAACGACAACGATGACATCATCGGTCAGTTCAAGAGATGCCTTGATGGAGTGGTAGAGCATTGGCTTGCCGCTGATGGTGTGCAGCACTTTTGCCTTGGGTGACTTCATGCGGCTGCCTTTGCCGGCAGCTAGGATAACGATAGAGAGGTTTTTTTGCATAAATTATTCTTTGTATTATTTGGTGCTATTTTAGCGTAAGAAGTTAAAACACACTTTTCTCAACCAAATTTCGGCATAATTGCGCCACTGATTTATTGTGAAAAACGCGGTTTGACTGCGTGCGAATCCTCTGTTGAAGAGAACTTAGCGTTAGCGTAGCCGGCGGAATTACATCCGACGGCGTGTAAAGGTAATATATGGAATGTAAACACTTCGGCGAATGCGGCAGCTGCCGTTTATATGAGGGCGGTTATGAAGCCCAGCATCAACAAAAAACAGAAGAGATCAATGCACTTTTCAAAGAGCTTTACAGCGGTGAAATAGTGCCTTCGTTCTCACTGGACAGTCACTACCGCGCACGTGCCGAGTTTAAGATCTGGCATATCGGTGATGACATCCAATATGCGATGAACCCGATGGAACGCGGTGCGAAGATGATACTCATAGAAGAGTGCCCGATGGTTATAGAGCCGATCGAAAAACTGATGTGGCCGCTGCTTGAAAGTATCAAAGCGTCCGCTATGGGTTATAAACTTTTCGGATTGGATTTTTTGAGCAGCAGTGATGGTGAGATCGCCGTCTCCATGCTCTATCACCGTCGTCTTGACGAAACGTGGCAGGAGCAGGCCAATGCGCTTGCTAAAAAGCACAATATTAAGGTCATCGGCCGTTCCCGAAAACAGAAAGTGGTCCTGGGTGAAGACTTTGTCACCGAGACATTGCACTTCAATCATAAAAGCTATAAATTCAGACATATCGAAAACAGCTTTACCCAGCCGAATCCTCGTGTCAATGAGAAGATGGTCGGCTGGTCTCTTGAACAGTTCAATGGTATTACGGGTGACCTGTTGGAGCTCTACTGCGGTTCCGGTAATTTCACTATTCCGTTTGCGACACAGTTTCATAAGGTTCTGGCAACGGAGATCTCCAAATCCTCTATCAGTGCGGCAAAGAAGAACATGGAACTTAACGGTGTCGAAAACATTGAGTTTGTCCGTATGAGTGTCGAAGAGTTTGTACAGGCACTTGACGGTGTCCGTCCATTCAGAAGAATGAAAGATATCGATCTTAAAAGCTATGAACTGACCACTATCTTTGTCGATCCGCCGCGAGCCGGGATGGATGAAGAGTCCTGCGGTTTTGCATCACGGTTTGAACATATACTTTACATCTCGTGTAATCCGGAGACACTCAAGCGTGATCTTGAGTATCTTACTAAAACGCATACGATAGAAGCGATGGCGACCTTCGACCAGTTCCCTTACACAACACATATGGAGATGGGTGTAAAGTTAATTAAGTGTTAGTATTTTCTTAACACCTTTGGCACTCCCTACGGTCAAACAATGCCGTTTTCATAACGCTCTTTCTCTTCTTTCAGTCAACGCTGTAATTGTCACGATGAAAGCAAAGCGGTAACGCATCTATTTGAATCTAAAAGCTTACGCTTTTGACTTATCTTGATCTTTATCGACATAGAACTGCGTCTTGGTACAGTGACTGAAGACGGAGGGGTTTCGTAACTCAGAGTATAGGATAGATTAAATTGTGACTGTGACCGCCATCGCTCTTTTCTTTTTTGGTTACTTCTTCTTTTGAGCGAGACTAGGTGAATTGCGTAGCAAGAGAGGATGCCCTGGGGTGCAAAAGATGAAATGCATGGGA
>JAQIBF010000123.1 GCA_027859195.1 Helicobacteraceae bacterium | reverse complement strand
TATGCTAAAAGAGAAAAACCTGAAACTGGACACGGCTACCTTTGATGCGCTTATGAAAGAACAGAGAGTACGTGCAAAAGCGGCTTGGAAAGGGAGCGGTGACGCGGCTAACTCGGGTGACTTTAAAACACTTCTTGAAAAGTTCGGTAAAAACGAGTTTGTCGGTTATGAAGGCAGCAGCAGCGAAACGAAGGTGTTGGCACTGCTTAGTGAAGACTTTAAAATTGTTGATGAACTGCATGCTGCACATACAGGTTGGATCCTTCTTGAACAGACACCGTTTTATGCAGAGAGCGGTGGACAGGTCGGTGACAAAGGTACGATCGAAGGGTATGCTGTGGTAACAGACACACGTAAGTTCTTTGACCTTAACCTCTCGCATGTTGAAGTGAAAGAGACGTTGAAAACAGGCTCAAAGGTCAATGCTGTTGTAGACATCAGCCGTTTAGAGGTCGAAAAACACCACTCTGCAACACACCTTTTGCATGCCGCCTTGTACGAGATCCTTGGTGATCATATCTCACAGGCAGGTTCATTGAACGATGCAGCGCGTCTTCGTTTTGACTTCTCGCATCCAAAAGCGATGAGTGATGCTGAGATAGCAGCAGTAGAAGAGCAGGTTAATTATCAGATCCTTCGCGGTCTTTCAGGCCAGACAAAAGAGATGAGTGTTGATGAGGCAAAAAACAGCGGTGCCAAAGCGCAGTTCGGAGAGAAGTACGGCGACAGTGTTCGTGTCGTGAGCTTTGGTGATGCTTCCGTTGAGCTTTGCGGAGGAACACATGTTGACAATACTGCGGTAATCGGCACGTTTATCATTACGAAAGAGTCTGGTGTTTCTGCCGGTGTTCGCCGTATTGAAGCCGTTTGCGGCAATGCCTCGTATAACCTTTTCAAAGAGCAGCGCCACACGCTGAACACGGTGGCTGAAGAGGTCAAAAACCGTGATGTTCTTTTGGGTGTCAATAAACTCAAAGAGCAGGTCAAAACACTTAAAGAAGAAGTTCAACAGGCACTTGCTGCCTCTAAAGAGGAACTTTCGGCGCAAGAGATCAATGGTGTTACCGTGATCATCGAAGAGATCAAAAGCGGTGACGTCAAAACACGCATTGATGAGATCAAAAATGCACACGAGAAAGTGGCTGCAATGCTGTTTCAAGTCAAAGGCGACAAAGTGATCCTTGCGGCAGGCGTGAAAGAGGCTCCTGTCAAAGCCGGTGACTGGATTAAAAACATTGCACCGATACTTGGCGGCGGGGGCGGCGGTCGTCCGGACTTTGCGCAAGCAGGCGGGAAAGATGCTTCTAAATTGCCAGAGGCAAAAGAGAAAGCGCTGATCTACGTTAAAGAGGTCCTTGCATAATGAAAGCGTGGATGGTTGAATTTTTCTGGAGCTATACAGAGTTCTTGGTCTTTATCCATGTCCTCAGTGCTGTCGTCTGGGTCGGCGGTATGATCGCTATGCGTTTTGCGGCACACTATTCATTTCAGGAACTTGAACCTGCACAGCGACTTCCACGGACAGCACAAGCGCTCGGTAACTTGTTCAAGATCGTTGCACCGTTTATCGTCATCTTGATCGTTACGGCTGTTTTAATGGCTGTAGGCTGGGGCTTTAGAGCAGCAGCCGTTGACGCTGACGGAAACGTGATTGATGCGGCAGCTTTTACTGTTTACCAGTTTGTCCATCTCAAAGAAGCCATCTGGTTAGTCATGGCGCTCAACTACGGTTATATGGTTTGGCGTCTTGTCAAAGCGAAAAAGTCTATTGCCCTGGGTGATATGCCGGCAGCCAAAGTAATGCTCGGCATGATCGGTAAATACCTTGTACCGCTCAATATTCTGCTTGGAGTGACCGCGATCTATCTTGGTGTCGTTCTTCGCTATTCACACGCCTAAATATTTCTTTCTGAACCTGGTTCAGAACCCATCTCTTTAGGACAATAAAATTGTCATCTGCATCAAAGATGCAGTGGATCCCAAATTGAGTTTGAGATGACGGAGGGGCGTTTGGGAAGACGGAGGGTTGATCGTTCCGTCATCCTGATCTTATACCCGAGGATATCGCCCTTTAGTCATTCTGGACTCGATTCAGAACCCAGCTCTTTATGACAATGGTATTGTCATCTGCATCAAAGATGCAGTGGATCCCAAATCGAGTTTGGGATGACAAGTAAAAGGAAACTAATGGACTCTCATCAGATTCGACTCTGTTCACAATCCGAAAGCCGGGCAGCTATCTTGCGTCAGGCAGGTATTAGTTTTATGCAGTCGCCTGTCGACTATGATGAGGAACAGATCCTCGCGAACTCTCCTAAAAACTTTGTCTATCAGGCTACCGTCGGGAAATACCAGGCAGCACGCAAAGTGTATGATTATAAAGAGATGCCATTATTGGTCTCAGACACCGTGGTCACTTCTGAAGGGAAGATACTACGCAAAGCAAAATCATTAGAAGATGCAAGAGCGATCCTGCAGACACAAAGCGGCAGTGTCACCTCTATTGTCACCTGCATGATCTATAAAAGTGACAGACTTGAACTGATTGACATCTCTTCAACAGACTATATATTTGATACATTTGACGAAGCGGATCTTGAAGCGTATTTGGCCTCGGGTGAGTGGCAGGGCAAAGCGGGCGGATGTATGGTAGAAGGTTTCTGCAAGTCATACATCCGAGAGGTCAAAGGGTATGAGTCGTGCGCGATGGGGCTGAGTGTCGAGGTTCTATTACCGTGGATTTAAGATAAGATGCAAAAAGCGACGTAACACCCGTCTGATCAGTCACGTATTGATGCTATTAACAAGTTCATCACTACCTTGCCTGCTCATCCATAAATGTTATAGAAGAGTAAAGGTACAATAGCAAGATGAACTATTATGAAAAAGAGCTCTCCGCACTGCACCGTTCAGGCCGTTATCGCGAACGCCGGATTTTCAGTGATGATATTGTTGATATGGCCTCCAATGACTATTTGGGACTCGCACACAACCAAGCGATACTGCAAGCAACAATAGATGAACTGCAGAAGATGGAATCACACGCTTCTAAAGCCTCTATGTTAGTCAATGGCTACACGAAAGTACATCAGGAGTTTGAAAATGATCTATGCGAAGCAAACGGCTTTGAAGCGGGTGTAATACTTGGTTCCGGATTCAATGCAAATATTGCCATGATCGAGACGCTGGTACGTAAAGGTGACGCACTGTTTATGGATGAGAAGTATCACGCTTCAGGGGCTTTGGCCTCTAAACTCATTGACGGTGAATTGCACTATTTTTCCCATAACAGTGTAGAAGCGTTGGAAGCATTATTGAAAGAGTCATCTGCAAAACGAAATATAGTCGCCGTAGAAGGGATCTATTCGATGGACGGGGACCTTGTTCCCAAAGCGATAATCGAACTTGCCGACAAGTACAATGCCCTTTTGATCTTGGATGAAGCGCACAGTTCCGGCGTCATAGGTGAACATCTGATGGGGATCTTGGACCATTACAAGATTGAAGTCAAACCAAATCATATAAAGATGGGCACATTGGGCAAGGCGTATGGCAGTTTTGGAGCATATATCTTAGCATCAGAGCACATAATAGACTTTCTGATCAACCGTGCAAAGCCGATTATCTATGCAACAGCGCCATCACTGTTTGACACACTCTTAGGCCATAATGCACTGCGCTATATTCAAGAGAATGTCAACGTGTTGACGACGGCGATTCGAGAGCGTCAAGCCATTGTAAAAGAGATCATCGGCATAGAGGTAGACGGTTTGATCGTTCCTATCTTGGTGAATGACAACCGTAAAGTCATGGCTATTCAAAAAGCACTCATGGAACAAAATATTTTAGTAGGGGCGATCCGGCAGCCTACGGTACCTTCGGCTATTATCCGTTTTATTGCGCGTTTAGGAGTGGACGAAACCGCGTTTAGAGAAGTTTGTGCAAAAATTAAAAGAGCGATAGATGCCGGTTGACAGCAAGCGATAGGCTATTAACCTGACTTTGGATAAAATATCTACTATTTATAGGCGTGCAGGGGTGTAATGAAGATCAATAAACTCCAGGTTTCTCTTGATGCGAAACTCTTAGTTGACATCGACTTTACGATCAAACACTCCCTGGCTCTTGTGGGACAAAGCGGCAGCGGGAAAAGCCTAACACTAAAAGCACTGTTGGGGATGCTCCCTTCACAGATGCGCTTGGAGCTAGAACTTGATGCTGATTTTACGATAGAACGCGGAAAAACGATAGCCTTTGTACCGCAAAACCCGTTTACAGCACTTTCGCCGCTTACAAAGATCAAAGATCAGTTTTTTGTCACTGAGAAAAAGATGCATGCATTGTGCACGAGTGTGGAACTGGACCTTTCGCTTCTGGAAAGATTTCCCCCTGAACTTTCAGGAGGGCAGCTACAAAGGGTGGTCCTGGCTATTGCTCTGAGCGGTGAACCTAAGCTACTGATGCTGGATGAGCCGACAACTTCACTGGACCCTAAGACCAGAGTTGTGATCATCGAGTTGCTAAAGAAGTTACAAAAGCAACAGGGATTTAAGATCCTCTTTGTGACCCACGATATGCACTCTGCTTCAGCACTTTGTGATGAGATCTGTGTCATAAAAGAGGGCAAGGTTCAAGAGAGTGGATTGATGGAGAGTGTAATTGAATGCCCATCAAGTCCCTATACAAAAACATTAATTGAAGCAAGTTTTGCAAACAGGAATTTTAGAGAATGAACATAGATAAAATATTAGAGAAAAAGATAAATAGAGATAAGGGTCTTAAAATCGAGATACCTGACAAGAAGCCCGTCAAAAAATCAGGCATTAAAAAGATCATTATGGTTGCCCTCCTGCTCGTGGTCATTTTGGGTCCGATCGGCTTTGTGGGTATGATTGCGATGAACTTGACCTATGACACCAGTTCATTGACAACAGATTATAACCCTAAGGTCTCTTCACGGATTTATGATGTAAACGGTGACAAAATTGCTAATATCTTTGAAGGCAGACACCGGTTCTATGCTTCTTTCGATGAGATCCCTCCGCGAATGGTGGAAGCGCTTTTGGCGATCGAAGACACCTCGTTTTTTGAACATGGCGGTATCAACTATGATGCGATCATGCGTGCGGTCATTAAAGATATTAAAGCTATGGCGATGGTCGAAGGTGCAAGTACCTTGACGCAGCAGTTGGTTAAAAATACCCTGTTGACGAGAGAAAAGAAAATCTCAAGAAAGATCAAAGAACTTATTCTTTCCTATAAAATCGAGGCGGAACTGACCAAGACTGAGATCTTGGAACGTTACTTTAATGAGATATATCTGGGACATAGTTACTATGGTGTTAAGACTGCCGCTGACGGTTACTTTCATAAAGAGTTGAAAGATCTGACACTGAAAGAGATGGCAATACTGGTCGGACTTCCTAAAGCACCAAGCTATTACGCACCGACAAAAAACTATGACATCTCTTTAGGGCGTGCAAACCGTGTTATCGAACGTCTTTATGCCCTCTCTTGGATTGATCAGGAGAGTTATGAAAAAGCGCTTCAAGAGAAACCTGTTGTCTATGATGATACCTTGACAGAGAACAAAGCACCGTATGTTGTTGCTGAGGTCGTACGTCGTTTGAACGGGGAATATCCTGACCTTAAAACAGGCGGTTATAAAGTCTATACAACGATCGATCTTAAGATGCAGCAAGCAGCGCGAGAAGCGTTAACCTATGGTTATGAGCAGGCAAAGATCCGTCTGGCAGCAGAGAATGAAAGAGAGGAAGGGCGGAAAGGTTATATAGCGTATGCAGATCAGAATCTGTCAAAGTTCAATGGGGCCATCATCTCGGTTGATCCGAAACTTGGTGAGATCCGTGCTATGGTGGGCGGTATTGACTATACAAAAAGTTCGTTTAACCGTGCAACCCTAGCTTATCGTCAACCGGGTTCTGCCTTTAAGCCGTTTCTCTATCAAGTGGCACTCGATTTTGGGTATTCAGGGGCAACTCAGTTAATTGATATCTCCCGTACCTACGATTTTGAGACAGATCAAGATCAAGATTCAAACGAAACGCGCCGATGGAAGCCACAGAACTATGAAAATAATTTCAAAGGGCTGATCTCTCTTCGTGAAGCCTTGGTCCACTCGCGTAACCTGGCAACGATTAACCTCGTAACGGATATCGGTATTAATACAATTAGAAGTAAGTTAAAACAGCGATATGAGATCGAAGACTTACCAAATGACCTCTCCCTTTCTCTGGGAAGTATTACGTTGACCCCGGAACGGTTTGCTGAGTACTTTACCTCTTTTGCCAATGGCGGTCAGCTGAGTGACCTACGTCTCATCAGTTCTGTAGAACAAGGCGGTGAAACACTCTGGGAGCATCCTGAACAGGTGGTAAAACGGGTTACTGAAGAGCGACAAGCCTTTTTGATGACAACAATGCTGCGTGACATTGTTCAGCGCGGTACGGGTGCTAGAGCCCGTGTTCCAGGCATCGAACTCGCCGGTAAGACGGGAACGACCAATGACTCTATCGATACCTGGTTTGTCGGCTATTCTCCTTCGATCGAGACGGTGGTCTGGTTTGGAAATGATGATAATTCTCCGCTCTGGAGTAGAGAACAGGGCGGCTGGACTGCAGCCCCTTCGTTTGGGTATTATTATAAAGAGCTCATTAAGATATACCCTCAGATGCCGCGTAAGTTTGAAAAACCGGATGGTGTGATCGAAGTGACGGTTGATGGTAAGAACAAAGAGTATTTTACAGACATCTCCAAGCCGCCGAAAACTGAAGTCAAAGCGGAAGCCGATGAGGAACTGCTTTTTTAGGAGTATAAGATGAAAAAGATTTTTTTATTACTGGTTATAGTAAGCTCGCTTGCCTTTGGGAATCCATTTGGTGCAGGCAATAAAAGTATCGGTATTACGGTTGGCTCCGGCAGCGTGAGTTACAGCGGCGGTGTTCTTGTCGGTTCGCGTGTAGAGAATTACTATATTGTGGGGGTCAGCGCTGACTTCTTTGTTGCTGAAAATCTTGCTGTCGGTTTGGGGTACAGCGGCTGGTTCGGCGGTACGCCAACGATCAACCAGGGAACAATACCTGTAACATATTATGTTCCGACTGACTCAAAGTTTCGTCCATATGCCGGCGTATTTTACCGCTATACCTACATCGCGGATGCGCAGTACGACAGCTACAGCAGCACCGGCGTACGTGCTGGTTTGGCAATCTTATTTCAAAATGGTTATGCAGGTTTTGGATGGGTGCAAGAGTATTATCTAAACGATGAGGGTCGCAGTGACACGACCTCGGGTTACCCCGAAGCGGTTATCGGTTTTAGCTTTTAAAAGCGCGGTTTAGGGCACTGAAAAGTGCTTTGATCGACGCTAAGGTGATGTCGTTGTTCTTTCCGACGCCAAAAAACGAGTTACCGTCTTTGGTCTGGATTTCGATGTACGCTACCGCTGTCGCTGACGATTTAGTCCCGCACGAGTGCTCCGAATAGGATTTAAGCACAAACTTGTTCGGATAGTTTTTAAGCAACGCTTTACGACAGGCGTCAATAGGTCCGTTACCTTCCCCTTCAGCTTCAATATCCTTACCGTTATATCGGTAATGCAGCTTACACCAGACAGTATCCTCTTTGGTAGCAGCCGAACGTGAGATAAATTCAAGATGTTGCGGCGGTGAGAAATAGGTTTTTTCAAAGATCGCCAAGATCTCATCGTTGCTTAACTCTTTTGCTTCTTTGTCTGTTACAGCCTGGACGATCTTACCGATCTCAGGATGCATCTTCTTAGGAAGTTGATACCCGAAGCTGTCTTCTAAAATGTAGGCAACCCCGCCCTTTCCAGACTGCGAGTTAATACGAATAATACTCTCATAGCTTCGTCCCACATCTTCAGGGTCGATCGGCAGGTAAGGTACTTCCCAAAACGGCTCTTCTTTGGCACGCTGGTAGGCTAACCCTTTGTTAATAGCATCCTGGTGCGAACCTGAAAAAGCGGTGTAGACCAATTCACCAACGTAAGGATGACGCTCATGCGTCTTCATGTCCGTACAGCGTTCTACAACGTCCAAGACCGTGCTGATATCGCTAAAGTCAAGCCCTGTGTCCAACCCCTGTGTATACATGTTCAAAGCCAGGGTGATGATATCGACATTACCGGTACGCTCGCCGTTTGAAAGCAAGGTTCCTTCCACACGGTCGGCACCGGCAAGGAGTGCAAGCTCTGTTGCCGCTACCGAAGTCCCCCTGTCATTGTGGGTATGGGTCGAGATCAAAATGTTCTCGCGGTTGTCTAGATGACGGCTCATCCACTCGATCTGGTCTGCGTAAACATTCGGTGTTGCCATTTCGACTGTGGCAGGAAGGTTGATTATCACTTTTCGCTCAGCAGAGATTCCCCATCGCGCAGTTACGGCATTACAAATTTCAGCGGCAAACTCAAGTTCTGTACCGGTAAACGACTCCGGTGAATACTCGAGTGCGATCTTTCCGTTATGCGTAGCCTCATATTTTTTGACTAAGTCAACACCCTCTAGTGCAAGTTCTATAATCTCTTCTTTCTCTTTTTGAAAAACGATCTTGCGTTGCGCTATCGATGTCGAGTTGTAAAGGTGAACGATCGCCGATCTTACACCGGCCAAGGCTTCAAATGTTCGGGCAATAAGATGCTCGCGCGCCTGAACAAGAACCTGAACAGTCACATCATCCGGGATCAGATCATCATCGACCAACTTGCGTAAAAAGTCGAACTCTACTTGCGAGGCGGATGGGAAACCCACCTCAATGGTTTTAAAACCGAGTTTTAGCAGGAGGTTAAATAGTTCAAGTTTTTGCTCAAGGTTCATCGGTGTAATCAGTGCCTGGTTGCCGTCACGAAGGTCAACACTGCACCAGATAGGTGCTTTTTCGATTACTTTAGATGGCCATTGTCTATTTGGCAGATCAACTTGGGGGTACGGACGGTATTTTCCATTTTGCATTGTGCTCATGGTAAATCCTTTAAACTTGAAATTATGATAACTCCTGCTAAAGGGCACTTCTATAAACCCTATCATTATCATTGGCGCAATTATAGCAAATAGCACCTCTAAAACGAAAAAGAGTCTTACTCATGTTATATGATAAAGCTTTATTTAAAAAACGGTGCGTCAAACAGAGTGCTATAATTGTCAAAGTGATGGATTATGAAGCGGCTTTGACCGGTATAACGGAAGTGGACGCCAAAAATATCGCTATAGAGGTGAAGAGTGTCTTTGTAAAAGACAAAAACCATACCGACTACTATCCGGGGCAGGAAGACCTTTACATCAAACTTGTCTATGATACAGAGACCAAGGTAATCCTTGGCGGGCAGGTATTGGGTAAGAGCGGTGCAGCCTTGCGTATTGATGTCATCGCAATGGCGATCAAAGCCAGGATGACGACAGAGGAGCTGGGTATGATGGACTTCTGCTACTCACCGCCTATATCAAAGAGTTGGGATGCTCTTAACGTTGCAGGCAATGTCGCAAATAAGTGAGAAGATGAATCAAGGCTTAAGTCGTTTGTAATCAGATTCGTCTTATGCTGGATGCTAATAAAAATCAACCATGAATTCAACAGGGAGTGAAAAATGTACTCAGGCAGAAAGAGAAGCAGATGATTAAACAGATACCTTTTAACACTCTCTATTTAGCAGACCATGGCTGGTTAAAAAGCCGTTTTCACTTTTCGTTTGCTGAATACAGAAATCCCGAAAATATCCATTATGGTCCGCTGCGTGTGATGAATGACGACATAGTAGCGCCACATCAAGGTTTTGCGACACACCCGCATGAAAATATGGAGATCATCTCGTATGTTATCTATGGCGAACTGACGCATCAGGACTCTATGGGCAACAAAGAGAGCATAGGGCGTGGGACAGTGCAGTATATGAGTGCAGGTACGGGTGTAATGCACTCCGAGATGAATGAGGGAGAGACTGATGTCCGCCTGATCCAGACATGGATCCTGCCAAAAGAGAAAGGTCTTACACCGAAGTATGGGTCCAAAGCGTTTGATTTTACTGAACGTCATAACAAGTGGCTGCATCTTGTCGGACCGGAGTGGAGTGACAGCGCCATCACCATCTACCAGGATGCCAACATGTTTGTGAGCGAGATCGATGCCGGCAAAACCTTGACCTTTGAGCTGGATCCAAAGCGCCAGCTCTACCTCAAAGTGATGGAAGGCGACGCCAAGATCAACGGTCTGCTCTTTGCCCATGGTGACGGGGCAGAAGTTGTCGGTGACCCGTTAGTAATCGAAGCCATTAGTGATCTGCATATCTTGTTGGTCGAGATGGCCAAAGAAGCGTAAAATGCATTGTAAAATTTCTGGATTTGAGAACGGCCCGCTGGAGGTGGATTGTACCACTGCTATTTTCTTCAAGATGGTAAAGAGATTGAACATGAAAACTCTGTTTGCCTTTGCCGCTGTGGCCACTCAGAAAATAGACCCTATTGTGACTATTCCCATGCCGAAAGAGGGTGGAGTAATGAATAAGTCTAGTTGTAAAACAAGATAAAAATAGTCCATTTTATGATTGTGAAAGTAATACTGTTATGTGGTTCTATTGCGCTCTTTATAGTGTTTGACCGCAACCTGAAGCTCTTGGAAAAAGGGGTAAAAGTCAGCTTCTAAGGTTGCAAAGTTCTTAGCTAGCTCTTCTACACTACCATAAAGGTTGTTCTCAAAACGTATACGCTTTGAGACGCTGTTAACAGCGTGGTCCATCCCCTCCAAAGTACTGTAGTTAAAGAGCAGGTCTATCTTTGGCATACGTAGTATGGACGCTGTCAGCCTAAGTGGCAGAGAAATATCGGCCGCTGCAAGGTGCCTATAGTAGGAGTGTGTGCTTTCAAGTAGTGATCTGCTGTTGTATTGTTCTCAGTGAATAGCTAAGAAATGATCATAGAATATATCGATCAAGATGGGAGCGAACCTTCTGCGTTGAGAAGATATTCTCTCTTTGCTCTGTTGAACGATGGGGTGTGCATCGGTGTAGGTGTCTATAAAACGGTGAAGTCTTACGCCCTGCATGATCTCTGCCGAATACTCTTCTTCTGAGATCTGTTTGGTAAAGTCAGGCAGTAAATTTCCGATCATGGATTCTGGTGTAGGTGATGCAAAGTAGAGGTGGGCTAAATAGTTGATGAAAAATCCATTTTATGGCTATGAGCAGCGATTAGTTACAGCAGGGATGGACTTCCAGGGTAAACTCTGCACCGCGTTCAGTGTTGGCGACATAAAGCTGTCCGTTGAGTTTTTGGGCAATCTGGGCACTCAGGTAGAGACCGATTCCTGTTCCGTCCTCTTTAGAGGTTATGTTTGGTTTGAAGATATCTTTGATAATGTCGTCAGCGATGCCTCCAGCGTTATCTTCTATCTTCAAGATAATATTGCCATTTTCTTTATAAAAACGAATGTAGATAGCCCGTTGTTTACGCTCACGCTCGACGAAGGCATCTTTCGCATTGGCGATGATGTTGAGTATAAGGTGCTTGAACTCATTTTCAATACCATTGATGATGACCTCTTTTTCACTCTCTACATGCACTTCGATCTGGTTTCGGATAAGTTCATCTTTCATCAAAAGCATAACGGTTTGGATACATCGTTTTAGTCCAAAAGGTTCAGCTTCTTTGTCCGGACGGAAAAAGGTGCGAAACTCCGTTAATGTTGAGATCATATGTTCGATCTGCTCATCTGAATCTTTGACAAGATTGTCTACATAGACTTTGTCAACTGTACCCTCTTCAAAATCCATCTGCAGAAGCTGACCAAACATGCTTAAAGCATTTAGGGGCTGTTTCCATTGGTGTGCAACAGCATCCATCATCTCACCCATGGCGGCCATTTTTGCCTGTTGTTGAAGTATCTTTTCATTTTTAAGATGCTCCTCGGTCTCTTGTTTAACCAGTTTTGTCAACTCATATTTATAACGAGCGAGCTCTTTTTCTTGCTTTTGGAGTTTTTCATTATAACGGGTGTTCTGATCGACAAGCATGGTTCTGAAACGGATATCTTGCATGTACTGTTTAGAGAGGAGAAGAACATTTTGATGGACGTCAGGATGTGCGGACCTGCTGAGATTGATAACAGTTTCAAGTAACTCTTTAGTTTTCTCTTTTGTCACAATGTATATCCCTGCAATATTATGCAATGTTATAACATGGAATCGATAAAGTGTGCCTGATATTGGGCATTTTGAGAAAAATATATGTAGGAAAAAGAGGGAGTGGGAAAATGATGCCCGAAGGCACCATTAGATTAACACTGGTAGGTAGTCTTAAATTCGTAAGCAGTAGGGCGACCTTCGTCTGGATAGACGTCACGCTCAAAACGGTAGTGCTGGTATGCATCGATAAACTCATCAGTAAATACCGGCTTTAAGTAGTCGTTGTCACGGATAAGAGCCTCTAAAGAACCACGTAGTGTGTGTGGCATTTGAGGAATACCTTTCTCACGGATCTCATCAAGAGAAAGTTCATAAAGATCTTCATCCATCGGACCTATTGGAACTTCTTTTTTCTGAATTCCGTCAAGACCTGCCATCATCATAACTGCAAATGCAAGGTATGGACAAGCTGTTGAATCCGGGAAACGCATCTCAATACGTGTCGCTTTTTCACCGGCACCATAAGGAATACGGCAAGATGCTGAACGGTTTTGAGAAGAGTATGTTAAAACACTTGGAGCCTCAAACCCTGGTAAAAGTCTCTTGTAAGAGTTTGTAGTCGGGTTAGTAAACGCTGCAACTGAACGAGCATGTTTAAAGATACCGCCAACATAGTTGATACCCATGTCACTGACGTTTGCATAGTTGCCTTCTTTATAGAAAAGGTTTTTACCCTCTTTCCATAATGACTGGTGAACGTGCATACCGTTACCATTGTCACCAAACAGTGGTTTTGGCATGAAAGTAGCTGTTTTACCGTTAAGGTGAGCGATCATCTTAACAACATACTTGTATTTTTGAACGTTGTCTGCAGCACCGATAATATCTGAGAAAACAATACCGATCTCATGTTGACCTTGAGCAACTTCATGGTGACCAAGAATAACTTCAAGACCTACTTGCTCAAGAACCAGCATCATCTCAGCTCTCAAATCAACAGCTGAATCAGTTGGTGCTACCGGGAAATAACCGCCTTTAGTTCCTGGTCTGTGACCTGTATTGTACATATCTGGGTAAATAGTGCCCGAATTCCATCCACCCTCTTCAGTGTCGACTTTATATCCGGCCTCATTGATATTGTCAGTGAACTTTATGTCATCAAATACAAAAAACTCATTTTCAGGTCCAAAGTATGCAGCGTCTGCAATGCCTAAAGATTCAGCATGTTTAAGTGCCGCTTTTGCGATTGAACGCGGACATCTTTCATAGGCTTGGTTTTTGTAGATATCGTAAACATCACAGAACACGATAATGGTCGGGTCTGCAGTAAACGGATCTAAGAACGCTGTTCCTATATCTGCCTTTAAAAGCATATCTGATTTGTTGATTGGTTGCCATGCATCTACAGAAGAACCGTCAAATGGAAAACCAGCCTCTACATTATCAGTATTTACTGCACTCATACGGTAAGTGACATGATGGCATGTCCCTTTGATGTCTGTAAAACGAAGGTCTACGAATTGAACATCGTTCTCTTCACAATATGTAAAGAACTCTTCTGTACTGTTAACGAATTTTCCCATGTGTAATCTCCTAGATATATTGATTACAGAAAGTATAACTCAATTGAAGTAATACTTAACTGTAGGTATTGTTTAAAAAATAGGCAGTTTAATCGATGTATCATATGGTAATTGAAGAGACAGGTATAAATTTGATTACTATAGAGGCAGTGAGCTACCGTTCAATCATCAGTAAGTATAAGTAGACTGGCTTGAGAAGCGTTTCCCATAGCGGGAGATTAGCCTTCTCAATGCGAAGATATTGATAATGGCCAGAAACTGGTTGTTAAAGTGCCAAGCCTCTGTCCGGCATGTGATATAAGTTTTACCCGTAGAAAAACTTTTGTTGTTCAGGTTATCCCCAACGAGAGCTAAAACTTCACTAATGTACGTTGACGCTTTGTAAAGTAGGCACATTCCGTGTAGCCGATTGATTTTGCTAACCTTTCAACTTCTTCTCTAAAAAGTCCAATCTGCTCAGGATTGTGGGCATCTGAACCGAAGGTGATCGGTATGCCAAGGTCAAAGGCCGCTTTCAAGATCGACGGGGAAGGGTAGGGCTCTTGGCACGGTTTACGGTAACCGGCCACATTGATCTCTAAAACCATATCGGCTGCTTTGATCGCTTTCAATGCCGGCATTGCCATCTCTAAAATATTTTTTATCGGCATAAACTTAAAGACCTTGATGAGATCGATGTGGCCAACGATATCAAAATATCCGCTCTTTGCCATCGCTTCGATGAGATCAAAATAGTTCTGCCAGATGACGTCGATATCTTCGTGTTCGTAACGGCCGATAAACTCAGGGTTGTCAAAGCCCCAGCCGTTAATGAAGTGAACGGAACCGATGAGAAAGTCAACATCCGCATTCAGGACACGCTCATCCATGTGCCCGGGCAGGTAGTCGACTTCGTATCCAAAGAGCACGTCGATCTTGTCGGCATATTTTGTTTTGGCATCCATTACCCATTTTTGGTAAATCGTCATCTCATCGAAGCGCATACGGTATCCCGGGTCAAAATCCATCGGCGCGTGGTCGGAAAAACCAAAAACATCAGTCCCGTTTGCTATCGCCGCTTCAACATATGCATCAACACTGCCGGTCGCGTGGTTACAAAGTGTGGTGTGGTTGTGCAGATCGATTTTCATTGATTCTCCGATTGAACTTGATATAGGGCACCTCTAAAAACCCTAGCAGGCTTCAGAGGGAAGAAAGAGAGGTGCCCTGTACTCTAAATAATTACTGTTATTATAATATAGATTAGAGTTTTAAATCATCTTATTGGACATTTAGGTAAAATTGCACTATTAAAATAAGAAAGATCTGCCATGAATCAGAAGAAAGTCGAACTCTTATCACCTGCGGGAAACCTGGAAAAACTAAAAATAGCTCTTGATTATGGAGCGGATGCTGTCTATGGAGGTGTGAGCCATTTCTCTCTTCGTATCCGTTCCGGCAAAGAGTTCAGTATAGAAGATTTTAAAGAAGGAATCGACTATGCCCATGAACGCGGTA
The DNA here is from genome assembly GCA_027859195.1 of Helicobacteraceae bacterium. Lineage (GTDB taxonomy): Bacteria > Campylobacterota > Campylobacteria > Campylobacterales > Sulfurimonadaceae > Sulfonitrofixus. The sequence continues at coordinate 11,365 of JAQIBF010000123.1, read as the reverse complement.
AAAAAGTCTATACCACGATCAACGGCTTTCCGTTTAACTCACAGCTAAAGCTGCTAAAAAAGCACATTGAAAAGATGGCTGAGTTAGAACCTGACGCCATGATCGTAGCAACACCGGGTGTCTTAAAGCTTTCTCAAGAGATTGCACCGCATATCCCGAAACATCTCTCGACACAGGCGAATGTCATGAACGTGCTTGATGCGCAGATCTATCATGACATGGGTGCAGAGCGTATTATTACCGCGCGTGAGATCTCGCTGCGTGACCTGCAGGAGATCAAAAAAGAGCTTCCGACACTTGAACTGGAAGTCTTTGTCCATGGTTCGATGTGTTTTGCCTACAGCGGACGTTGTCTCATCTCGACACTCCAAAGCGGGCGTGTTCCTAACCGAGGCTCTTGTGCCAATGACTGCCGTTTTCCTTATGAGATGTATGCCGCCAATCCTGATACAGGAACACTCTTTAGACTTGAGGAAGATCCTGGGGTCGGTACCTATATCATGAACTCAAAAGATCTTAATCTCGCATCGCACATGCAAGAGATTTTGGATTCGGGTGCCGTGGACTCAGTAAAGGTCGAAGGACGTACTAAGACATCATATTATGCAGCGACAACGGCTAAAGCGTATCGTATGGCAATAGATGACTATTATAAGGGTGAAAATCATCCTGAAAAATATCAAAAAGAGATCCATTCGATGCAAAACCGCGGCTTTACGGATGCCTATCTTGTCAACCGTCCGTTTGAGAGACATGATACACAGAGTCTGGACTTTACGATGCAGATGGGAACCCATCAGGTCAGTGGTATGGTGACACCTGAGGGGACACACTTCCTATGCAAGTACAAAACCCTGCCAGGTGATAAAATGGAGATCATGGAACCACAAGGTACGGTGATCCAAGAAGTTGACAACGAGATTGGGACGGTGACTAAAGAGGGTGATACCTATTATCTCACATTCAAAAAACTGCTTGCTGAAAACGGCAAAGAGTGGGAAAGTGTCCACAGTGGTAATGTCAACCCGATCCAACTGCCTGTGACCCTTCCTCAATACACCTTCTTGCGTATTTCGTCAGAGGGGATCGACCAGTCACCACCGCAGTAGAATAATTTGGCTGGCTATCAGTTGTATGTGAGGAGATCACAATGAATATAGGTTTTATCTACTTGAGTATTGCAATTGTCGCCGAGGTGATCGGGACAAGTGCGTTAAAGGCCTCTGAGGAATTTAGCAAGTTGTGGCCATCGATTATTGTCATAGCCGGGTATAGCATCGCGTTCTATTTTCTATCTTTGGTACTTAAAACCGTTCCTGTCGGTGTTGCGTATGCCATATGGTCCGGCGTAGGCATTGTTCTTATCGCGATTGTCGGGGCCCTCTTGTTTAAACAAGTGCCGGACACGCCAGCCATGATCGGGATGGGGCTGATAATCACAGGTGTTATTGTGATGAATTTCTTTTCAAAGACGATCAGTCATTAAGAAATGGGCTAAAAAATATGCCCGAAGTTTATATATAGTCCGCTGTCTTCGACACTCTGTCCATAGTCGACCATGATGATGGTCGCCTGGTTCCAGGCAATGCGCATGCCTGCGCCATAGGTGTATCTGTATCCTGACAAGTCCGTATCTCTGACACTGTCGAAGACCTTACCGGCATCGACGAAAGGGACCACCATAAAGTCGAACGTCTGCCCCATGGTGTCTGTTTTATAGAAATTGAAACGTGTTTCAACATTAGCAAGTACTTTCACATCCGCAACAAAACGGTCTTGTTGATACCCGCGCAACGTACGATAACCGCCTAAACCTGTCTTTTGATCGTCTGCAAAACCCATAATATTCTGGTCGAAAAATGGGGTCTCTCCTGATTGTACAGAGTAGACACCTTGAATCGCCAGGGTAAAGAACTTTGCATTTTGAGGCGTGAAAAAGTTTCTGGTAGAAAAGGTGTATCGCTGGTGTTCAAAATCACTTCCGAGGAATTTACCGTAAAGGCCGACGGTGAAATCATGGATCGATCCATTTTTCGGATTCGGCGCAAAGTCGCGTGAATCATAGACCGCTGCCAGTTTCAGGCCGTTGTCCCATCCTCCTTCATACCCGATAAGGGTCGCTTTATCTTCTGCCAGTTTACTGATCTCATTATAGTTGTCCGAAACGGTGGTGTTGTTGTAGTCGGTGATGGACGCATGGGATAGATTGATACCGAAACTCAGACGGACTAAACCGCCGAAAAAATCTCTGGCAAGATTGACTTCGGCTTTTGGCTTTACTAAAAGATATCGGTTGTAATAACGGCTGCCTTGGGTATCGAGTGCATCTTGCTGATCCTGGGCTGTTGTGTAGCTGTTGCCTAAGGTGTCTGTTAAGTCATTGTTCGAGTCTGATGTCGTACCAAAATAGTTGGCTTGTGTATTTTTTTCATAAACGATTTCACCGGTCAGACGAAATAGAGAGTCTCCTATGTAGGGAGCATCATAATGGACGACATGGTAAGACCAGCCGTTTGTGGTTTGAAAAAACTGTGCATAGAGTTGCTGCTTGTAAGGTGTTAACGTAAAAAGGTCGCTCTCTTTATTGCCATTGTCATACCAATAGACACGGACACCGTAGCCAAAGCCCTTGTCCGCATCATAGTTTACAAGCGGTAAACCTGTTATATAGGTCCCTGTTTTTTTGTCGGCTATCTGCTCCGGTGTCAGTGTCGGTTTTGCATAAAGCTCTTGAATGATATCACTCGCACAGAGTGTTAAAAAGGGTAAAAAAAGAAGCCAAAAGAATCGCATAAAAAACCTTATATGTTATAGTCAAAGTTGATTTTACAATGAAGAGATAAAATTTTCTCTTGTTTAGTTTTAAAACCCTAATGATGATTTTGCTATAATTCCGACAACAAAAACAGGCTCAGGGCCAACAAGAGGAAATTGTATGAAATTTGTTTCAATCATCATTGGAAGTAAAAGCGACTATGAAGTCATGAAGTCGTGTGCAGATACATTAGAAGCATTCGGTGTTCACCACGAACTTATCATCTCTTCGGCTCACCGTTCACCGGACCGTACAAAAGCCTACATCAAAGATGCTGAGAAAAAAGGGGCACAAGCCTTTATTGCAGCAGCAGGTATGGCAGCACACTTGGCAGGTGTTTTAGCTTCGCAGACGGTTAAGCCAATAATCGGTGTTCCAATGAGCGCTTCTGCACTAAGCGGTATTGATGCTCTTCTTTCAACAGTACAGATGCCGGCAGGTATGCCTGTTGCAACCGTTGCAATCGGCAAAGCTGGAGCAATAAACTCTGCTTACCTTGCAATGCAGATCCTTGCACTTAACGACGAAGATCTTTCTATAAAACTTAAAGAAGACCGGATTGCTAAAGCGAAAAAAGTTGAGATGGACTCTTTAGAGATAGAGACGATTATCAAATAACACGAATAGGGCTCTGCCCATATTCACGCTTACCGGCCCTAAGGGCCAAAGCATAATAATGCTATAACTTCTACTTCCTAAATGCCCTCATAAAGTGAACAGATCATGAATATAGACAGTGCCTGTGTTGAATGTATTATAAATCAAAGTCGCCGTGTGACCGAAGCAATACGAGCTGATAGCGCTTTAAGCAAACGCATGCTTGATCGTGTTGAAACGCTGGGCGAAACATTTGACTTCACCCAGTCGCCTCCGGAGGTGGCTTCTACGGTTTATGAGCAGATGGCACAGATCGCTGGTATGGATGACCTCTACCGTGAATTGAAAACGCATGCAACACAAAAAGCCAAAACTTTTATTCCCCAGCTTCATAAAGAACTTGAAAACAGTTCGAACAGATTGTTAACGGCTATTAAGATTGCAGTAGCGGGCAATGTGATCGACCTGGCGGCTGAGGTGACCTTTGATCTTGATGAGGAGATGGCAAAGATCTTTAAGACCAACTTCGCCTATGATGATGTAGATGTGCTCGAAGATGCGCTTGAAAATGCGTCGACTCTATTGTACATCGGTGACAATGTCGGTGAGCACATCTTCGATTATCTCTGTATTGAGACCTTGCAAAATCTCTATCCTGGACTCGAGATCTCGTATATGGTACGGGGCAATCCTATCATTAATGATGTGACGATGCTAGAGGCGCTTGAGGCCGGTTTTGACACACTTTGCAACCTGGTCGACAGCGGGGTCAATACGCCAGGCTTTGCGTATGAACGCGCTAATAAGGCGAGTCAAGAGCTCTTTGACAGAGCTGACCTTGTCATCACCAAAGGGATGGGAAACTACGAGTGCCTTTCGCCTGCTCCACGTAAAAACCTCTGTTACCTGTTAAAAGTAAAATGCAATGTTGTAGCATCGTCACTTGGCCAAAGTGTAGGTGATATCGTCTGCAAGATGAACTGATGTATTCACGTTCCTTAGTCTTCGCTCAATTCTTTTTGATCGGCCTGATGGCACTCTATTCAAACGCTATTTTTAGCTCATGGCCGGGGTTGGTGATTTTGTTCACAGGTGTTGCATTCGGACTATGGGCTGTGATGTACAACCGCCTTGGAAATTTCAACATCCGTCCTGAACTTAAAGATGGCTGCCTTTTGGTAACAACAGGACCTTACAGATTCGTCCGTCATCCGATGTACACATCAGTGATGTTGTTGGCACTGGGCTTAGCCGTCGCAACACCTATCTATTTAGAGTGGAGCAGTTTTTTACTTTTGACCTTGGTGCTGGCCTTGAAAGCGGTCAGAGAAGAGTATCTCTGGTGTGAAGGAAGCGAAGCGTATAAAGCCTATATGCAAAAGACAAATAGGTTTATCCCTTTTATCTATTAAAGAGCCCTAGTGTTCTGTGTGACGGCTTTTCATTTTTGAAAGGTGCTCGTCACGTCTCTTTTTATACAGGATCGAGAGTTCCTCTTTTGAGACTTTTGAAGGTGTCGCACTGGATGGTGCACGCGCACTTACTGCAGCTGTTTTTGAGTACGGAACCCCGGAGGCTTTGAGGGTACCGTCTTTGATCTCGGCATACTCTAAACGTTTTGCTTTTTTACTAAAGAGCAGAACCTCCCCATCGTCACTCTCTATCCAGTTAAGGTGTTCATCCCCCTGCAGACGGTAGCTCACTTCACTGCCGTCAGGCTGAGTATAGGTCCGTTTGCCGTGAAAGGCAGGTGCCGCATGCAAAAGCTGAAGTGCCAGTGTAAAAATGATCAAGTATTTCATAGTCGTCCTTATAGAGGATTGTTGATGCGCACGGTCATCATATCTGTAATGCCGGAAACATCGGTAAAAAAGATAAAGCTTCTGCTGTTGTCGTAAAGGTTTGTGTTGGGCACTGTATTGGGCGTAAATTCTGTTTTGTTGCTGCTATAATAGAGGTTTTTGGTCGGATCCCCTGTACCGGTTTCTAAATTAGGTGTATTGGCCTCTTCAAGGTCAACCCCTTTATGCGAGGTATTGTCATTGACACTGTTGCTATCTAAGTTATCACGAATGGTTTTTGCATCAATATGCCAGATCGCCAGACCGCCTGTAAATGTATTATTGACATATTTCAGTCCGGCGTCATAGCCGTTAATCCCTCTGTTCTCTACTAAAAAGTATTCGTCTGTTGAACCGGAGACAGGTGCTTTGATGATGTTGTAACTGTCTGTTCCAGTTGCATTCACGGCGACATCAGCATTAATATCACTTGAAGCAGCGATCGCACTGTACCAGCCGATATCGATCTTGCTCCAGGCAGTCATATGCGTTGGTGTATCCCCCGGTTGACCACTGCTGCCGACTTGTCCCCAAGCCCCATTCGCCATCAGCCCATAGTAACCGATACCACCGTAATAGGAGTTGGTGTCATAAAGATCAGGCAGTGAAAAAGAAGAGTGACCTAGCTCATGGGCGATAATACCAACTGTAGCATTATGTGCTGGATAAAAAACATTATCAAAAGTCGCATCATTATGACGTTCTCCAAAAATTGCATAGTTACCGTTATCATTACAGCTCATAACGCTGACCCCGTTGACAAGCGGAGTGTAAGTATTTTCCGTACACCATTGATGTGCCCAAACACCATTTTTTGGTGTATTCCCGAGATAAGCATCTTCTTCTCCGGCCATAATAAAGGTGATGATAAGCTCATCGGGCGTGATCGCATTGTTGCCGTCAAAATCATAAGCATTAAAGTCAAATCCGCCGGCACTGACTGCTTCGATAGCTTGTTTCAGGAAAGGGTGAAGTTCGGCCTCAAACGTATATGAATCAATGTCAGGGTCAGGGTGGTTCTCATTAAAGTGTATGGTTGTTATACCGTTTGTGACATTTCCTGCGTCTGCTACCGGAACGAACTCAAATTGACCGTGAGAGATCTCTTGGTAGTAGTCATTGAGTTCTCCGGTATTGGTGCCGAATAGTTTCTGCTGCCAGGTTGACTGGAGAGAGACAAAGGACTGGTCTTGGAACTCTAAGAGTATGACCAGCATGGGGAGTGAGGTTATTGTTGTAGAAGTGGGTGTAAAGATTTCGTTATGGGCTTGCGAGCCGGTTGAAGGATCAACAAAGATAACGGTACTTATGGTGACATAGTCAGGTTTACTGTTGAACTCTCCATCATTCACAACCAAGCTGATAATGTAATCTCCCTCAAAGTCAGTAGTAAAATAAGGGTAAGCTGTATTGGCATTCTGAAGAAGAGCTGTACTTCCGCTTGGCTTGGTGGTCAATGTCCAGGAATAGGTCAAGGTGTCACCATTGGCGTCGCTGCTGGCACTTCCATCCAGATAGACTATTGAACCTGCCTCCAGATATTGTGATAGACCTGCATTAGCGATCGGAGCAACGTTTGATGCAATGGTCCGGCTATCACACCCTAAAAACAGAAAAGGGAGTAAAAAAAGCAAAATTTTAAACACATCAACCCTTGAAAGTTCTAAAATACAATAATTTACAATCTTTAAATTATAGCATTTAAACGTTAGCAAAGTGTTAGTTCCATCGGTCAGTTGCCTACAGATTCATAGGCTGAATGTAAAAATGCTATAATGCGCCCATTATTTATCTTGAGGGCCGTAATGATTACTTTTAGCGATCTACTTTTAAAACTGCAGGAATTTTGGAAAGAGCAGGGTTGTAACATTGTTCAGCCCTACGACATCCCAGCGGGTGCGGGTACGTTTCACCCGGCAACCTTTTTACGTTCACTTGACTCACAGCCGTGGTCAGTTGCTTATGTGGCACCGTCTCGCCGTCCGACAGACGGCCGCTACGGTGAGAATCCGAACCGTCTTGGAAGCTACTATCAGTTTCAGGCACTGATCAAACCGAGCCCGGACAACATACAGGAGCTTTACCTGAAAAGTCTGGAGTACCTTGGACTGAACCTGCAAGATCATGACATCCGTTTTGTCGAAGACAACTGGGAATCACCGACACTCGGTGCCTGGGGACTTGGCTGGGAAGTGTGGTTAAACGGCATGGAAGTGACACAGTTTACCTACTTCCAGCAAGTGGGCGGGATCGCTTGTGACCCTGTTGCAGTCGAGATCACGTACGGAACAGAGCGTTTGGCGATGTACCTGCAAGGTGTGGATTCGGTCTTTGACATTGTTTGGAACGAAAATGAGCATGGCAAGACACTTTACCGCGACATCCACAAAGAGAGCGAGATCCAGTTCTCTAAATACAATTTTGAAGTTGCCGATATCGATATGCTGTTTGCCGATTTTGATGCAAAAGCTGCCGAGTGTAAACGTGCGTTAGAGGCTGGTCTTCCGCTTCCGGCGTATGACCTTTGTATGGCAGCATCAAACACGTTCAATACACTTGATGCACGTAAGGCCGTTTCCCAAACAGAACGTGCGAACTACATCTTGCAGATCCGTGAGCTCTCAAAAGGGTGTGCGGAGCTTTATAAAGCCCAAGAAGCTGAACGCCTAGAACGCGTTAAAGCCTAACACTTATTTGGCGGTATCTACGCGCCTTAATTTCTCAAAGCAGAGTTGATGCAAATACTTATCGGCCAAATCGACAAGATAATTTTCGAACAAGAAGGTTTTTTTATCGGCGTTCTTAAGTCCGGTGAAAAGATACAGGGCGAATACCATGAAAGTGAAGTCAGCAATCTCGTCGATGCCGCGGTCACATTAAAAGGTGAATACCAAGAGCACCAAAAACATGGTAAATCCTTCCTCTTTGAGACTATCACAGTCAATCAGAACGAGCTTTTTTTCTTTCTCAACCGTGTCGTAAAAGGCTTTCCTAAAAAAGTCACGGCTGATCTTATCGAGACCTTTGGCCAAGAGGGTCTTGTCGACATCCTGGATAATGACATTGAACGGCTTTTAGAGTTTAAAGGCATTCAGAAAAAACGTCTTGCCAAGATGCAGTCGCGTTGGAAACAGTTCCGTTCTCTGCGTGAGCTTGGCAGTTTTCTCTCCCCTTTTGGTGTCACACCGGGTATCCTCTCTATTATTGCGGGTGCGATGAAAGAGATGCAAAACCCTGCTGAGAAGATCAGGAACAACCCCTACATCTTAACGACTATTCGCGGCATAGGGTTTAAACGCGCGGATGAGATCGCACTGAACATGGGCATTGACCCGCTTTCAGAAAAACGGATCAGTTCGGCAATGGATTTTGCTCTCAATGAGTTTTGCGACCAGCAGGGGAACTCCTGTGTTGAGAAGAGCTTGCTTTTTGAACAGCTCAATAATCTACTGGAGTTTAGCGGAGAGAACAATCTGTACGAGATGGTCTTGCTTGAGCGGGTCAATGAAGGGAGTATCTATCCACTTGCCCATCACCGTTATGCGCCGGACAGACTTTATGAGGCAGAGAAGTTCCTTTTTGACGAGTTTAAACGGCGTGCCAAGGTCGACAACGGTGTGATCGTTAAAGACCTTGACGACTTCGTGGCTAAATGCGGTTTAGAACTGGGTGAACAGCAGCGTGAAGCGGTTGAAGTCATCAACAGCGGAAAGGGAATTCTCTGTTTAGTCGGTTATGCGGGAACCGGTAAGAGCACTACGGCACGTACGATTCTTGATGTTTTAGCGGAACGTTATAAGGCTGACTCTGTCATCACATGCGCCTTGAGTGGAATCGCTTCGCAGCGAATTGCCGATACAACAGGCTATAACAGTGCAACGATCCAAAGCCTTTTAGTAAAGTACGAAGATCGGGACACGCTGCCCTATGAAGTTGTTCTGATCGATGAAGCTTCGATGATCAACTCTCTGCTTTTTGCCCGACTCCTCTCCAAAGTGGCGCGTGATGCCATTATCATTATTGTAGGGGATGATGCACAGCTGCCGCCTATCGGTGCGGGCAATGTCCTGAGCGACCTTCTTAGACTTGAGTTGACACCTATTGTTAAACTGACCAAGATCTATCGTCAAAGCGAAGAGCAGGCAATCGCTCTGATCGCAAATGATATTCGCCTAGGTGTTATTCCCCCCTATATGCAATCTTATGATGACTTCTCTTTTATTCCTGTTGACATCGAAAACTATTATGCAAGACGGGCCAATGCATCACAGAGTGAATTGGCAGAACTTCGACAAGAGAATGCTGACAGCATTGTTCGTGAGATCATGCACAAAGCTGTCGTTTACATTCCTAAAGCACGAAGATATCTGGCACAAAAAGAGATCAAAGAGTATCTAAACTACTTTCAGGTGATTACCCCTATGAAAGGCGGCACACTCGGTGTTGACAATCTAAACACCGTTCTACAGTCGTACTTTAATCCAAATCCTAAGCAGCTTGTCAAAAAGGGCGAACGTGAGTACCGTCTCTTAGACAAAGTGGTACATACCAAAAATGAAAACATGCCTTCATGGAATATGGAAGGATTTAAAAGCGGTGATGAGAGCAGCGAAAGACGAATATTCAATGGTATGGGTGGTCTATTATTCAAGATAGATGAGGAAGAAGAGCTGGTTTATGTCGTTTTTCCCAATGAAGATGTCGTAGTCCAGTACAGCTATGAGCAGCTAAAAAGCCATCTTATGCTCTCGTATGCTTTGACGATCCATAAAGTACAGGGGATGGAATACGATGTGGTGGTCATGCCGATGAGCTTTTCACACTTCATCATGCACAACACCAAGCTTCTCTATACCGCGATTACTCGTGCAAAACATAAGTGTTACATCATAGGCGAGGGGAGTGCCTTTGAGTCTGCGTGCAAACGGCTGGAAGTGACTAGACGTGACACAGTGATGGCGGAGCTCGGCGGTCTGCATTAGATGCGCATCGGAATTTTTGGGTGTGGATGGTTAGGTCGGCCATTGGCCAAAAAGTTAGAAGAGAGACACACTGTTTTTGGGGCAGTCCGCTCTGACACTTCGATGAAGAAATTAGAGAAACAAGGTATTACAGCTTTCCAAGAGCCTTCTTCAAATTCAGCGTTTTGGGATGTTGACACCCTGGTTATCTCTGTTTCACCTCGTGACAACTATTTAGAGACTTTACATAACATAGGGCCGAACGTCAAAGAGAGGGTCAAACAGATGATCTTACTCAGTTCGATATCAGTCTATGGCGATGTAGATGGTAGGGTTGATGAAACAACAGCGGTTGCGATGGGTATTGTTGCCCAGGGCGAAGCTCTTTTTAAAGATCTGTTTCAGAATGGAGTGATCATTCGTTTGGGCGGTCTGATGGGTGATGACCGTGTCGCCGGGCAGTGGGATTCTAAGCTGCTTAAAGATGCTCCGGTCAACTACATTCACCAAGAAGATGCTGTAGAAATTTTGGAACAGGTAATCGAACGTAATATTCAAAATGAGAGCATTAATGCGGTCGCACCGAAACACCCAAAACGTTCAGCTGTATATCAACGAAACAGCGCAAGATTCGGTTTTAAACTGCCAACGTTTGAAAATGGAAAAGAGAAAGTCGTTGTGAGTGAAAAAAGTTCTTCTTATGGATGAGCCTTTTGGAGCACTGGACTCTCTAACTCGTGCAAACCTGCAAGAGCATCTAATGAGGATTCAGCAAAGCGTTAAAAATACTGTAATCATTATTACTCATGATATTGATGAAGCTGTACTTCTTAGCGATACTTTTTTGCCTAGAGCACTTGCAAAGCCACACTCCCAGACTGTACCGCTATCGGCTTCTTTACCTCTAAAGGGATTTAGATTGGCAATAACAATGTCAGCTTCTTTGATTAGTTTTACATTGGCATGAAATATATCTTGAGCTATTTTTTGTTTTGCTTGTTTAAAATCTACAATATTATCAAGAGGATACAAGCCTTCATGACCATATTTTTTACATAGATCAGAATACTTTTGTCCTATCTCTACAGAATCTTGTTCAAAAACATCTGGTCCCGCTATATATATTTTCATACTTATCTCAAACTTTAGTT
>JAQIBF010000049.1 GCA_027859195.1 Helicobacteraceae bacterium | reverse complement strand
ATTGGTGGCAGCGGTGAAATCGCGGCGGCCGTCATACCAGTCGTCCTGCTTGAGTCCTTAGTGGCGGCCGGTTGCCGGCATAAACTGCCAGATCCCGGCAGCACTTTTTTTTGAGAATGCTCTCGTTGTAAAAGATGACTCAGCCATAGCCAGATAGATGAATTCAGAAGGTACATGGGCGTTGTATAGTATCTTTTTAATGGTTGGTATATAGAGACGCGCATTCTGCATTGCGTTGTAATAACGTTTATAGGAAAGGGGCTGCTTTTTAGACTCAAGCATCCTGTTAAGGTTTTCATCGTGGATGTAGTTAGGGGCAATATCAAATGCGCTTAAAAGCATGATCTGTTTGTTGTGGTTGCTTTCAAACTCCAACCCGCCAAAAAGAAGGTTCGGTAAAAACAAAAGGAAGAAAAATAAACTGTATCTCAAATAAAAACCCCTTAATAAGCTCAACATTATAGCCTAAAGAGCCCTAGAAACAACTGTTTAGTCGTCTCGAGTCCGTGTTTATACTGAAATGATTATAATATTATGAAATATTAAACAGTCTTTGGGCGTTTGCTGTGGTCGTTTGCTCAACAGCAGTATGGTCCATCTCTAACAGTTCAGCCATCTTGTCTCTGACCAGTGTAGTGTAAAGAGGTTCATTGCGCTCACCGCGATGAGGATGCGGTGTGAGATACGGTCCGTCTGTCTCAATGACAAGTCTCTCTTTCGGTATTTTAGAGAGGACATTAACAAGTTTTTTGGCATTTTTAAAGGTCAATACACCGCCGATACCAAAATAGAAGTTTTCATCTGCCAGCGACAACAGCTCATCGTCGGCATTGTAGCAGTGGAGTACACCGCCAACGGTACCTGCATGATGTTCAAGCAAGATAATTTTTGAATCATGACTGGCATTGCGGATATGTATGATCAACGGCTTTTTATAACGCTTTGCCAAGGCTATCTGCGCTATAAAAACCTCTTTTTGAACGGCTTTTTCATCGGCTATCTCTTCGTCTGTACCTTCTAGTCGAAAATAGTCCAAACCGCATTCACCTACAGCTACACACTTTGGATGGCTGATATATCGTTCCAATACTTTTTCATCATACTGCTCTTTGTCATAGGGGTGGATCCCGACCGCAAAATAGATGCCATCATACTGCTCCGACAAAGCAACAGCACGGTCCAAGGTCGTAATGTCGGCACCGGGAATTATAAAGCGCTCTACCCCGCCCTGCTTCGCACGTTCAAGCAGATCATCCATGTCTTCTCGATAACGTTCATCATCCAAATGTATATGGGTATCTATGATCAAGATTCTTCCTTTCTCTTTTCATTACGTATTTTTTTAACATCTACAATATTTTTGATCAGCAACGTTATAAAAAAGAGCGCTACGACTACAGCTAACAAGCCCAAAACCGTGTTACCCGCATAAAAGGCTGATATCGCATATACAATGGCTATAAAGGCTATTATCAGGCACATTAACGTGCACTCTCCAACAGCTCTTTGGCAAAATTTTTGGCTTCTGTCGTAACCGTTTCTCCACTGATCATCCGCGCAATCTCTTCAATGCGTTCATTAAGGGAAAGTTCACGTACGGTGCTCTCCTCATCTTTTTCAACAATAAAGTGCTGTTCACCCATAGAAGTGAGTTGCGGTTGATGCGAGATAACAAAGATCTGAAAATGTTTAGAGAGCTGTCTTAGTACGCGTGCAACACTCATTGACTCTTCACCGCTCAAGTTTGCGTCGATCTCATCTAGCATCAAGACGCCGCCTTGCCCTTGCATTGATTCAGACTGTACGGCCAAGAGAGCCAAACGAAGACGGTTGAACTCGCCGGCACTTACCTTTTCCAAAGGGGCGCCTTTAAGGTGAAAGTCAAGTATGTCTTGGCCTGAAATACCGCAGTCTCCATGGCTAAGGGAGAGTTCCGCACCGCTAAGATAGAGTTGTTTAAGGTAACTGTTAATGGCCTTATTAAAGTCATAGAGTGCTTCAGTACGCTTAAAAGAGATATCACGGGCAAGATCCATCAGGTCTGTAAAAAGTCTGTCTACCTCTTTGATCAATCGCTCTTTTTCATAATCAAAGTTTTCGTACTTTTCAACCTCTGCAGCCTTCTCATCACGGTAGCGTAACGCCTCATCGATCGACCCGTAGCGTCGTTTAAGCTCAGAAAGCTCTTCGAGACGGTTTAATACGGATTCGATATCTTCATTTTCAAGCTCTTGAAAAGCCGTTCGTGCCTCATCGAACTGTGTACGCAGCTCGTTCATGGTGTCATCAAAAAAGGCACTGTCGACATCCAGAGAAAGGAGCGCTTCAGAGACCAAATGTTCTTTTTCAAATATGGACTCCGCCAGCATGAGCTTCTCTTCGGCCTTCTCTTTTTGTGAAAGTGTACGCTTGATCCCTAAAAGTTCTTCGTATTCGCCTTTTTGCGGATTGATACCATCTATCTTTGCCAACTCGAATTCTGCGAACTCTTTATGCTCTTGCATCCGTTTCTCTTGTGCTAGAAGCTGTTCGTGTTCATGTTTGGCTTTTTGATAGGTGTGAAATTCATTTCTGTAAATATCCAATGTCTCTAAATGGTTAGACTCTTTTTTGTTGACCTGCTGGTCAAGTACGCTTAGCATATTTGCTTGCTCAAAATCACTGAAATCTTTAAGGCTCAGTAGGCGCATATGGCTTTTAGATACCGCTTGCAATGCCTTTTTGGAGATACTTTGAGCATTTAAGAAGTAACGTACTTTCTCTTTTTTGACCTGCTTGAAGATATTGGACTCATCGTTTTCGAAACCGGTTGACTCTTCGTCGATCTGCCAGCTTACTGAAGACTCACTGATCTCTGCCAGAGGGTCGTCAAAACCGACGGAACCGAGTATGGAGCGCATGAGGACTGATTTCCCGCTTCCACTGGGGCCTGAAAAGACAATGAGACCGCTTTGCAGCTCAAGCTCTACCTCTTTAAAGGTGAGACAGTTTTTAAGATAAAAACGTTCAATCATAATTTGTACACACCTCTTCTGTTTTTTATCATAAAATAGTGACTTGAAACGTTAAATAACAACATTAATCGCCCCACCTTAGCTTCTCTTTGAGCACCTCGAAATAGTTAAACTCTTTACGGTGAACCAGACGGGCAGACTCTTTGGCAAGATGTATTTTAATGATGTCATCTGCACCAAACTCATACATATCCTGTCCGTCAACAATGGCTAAGGCACTTTTATCGGGAGTTTTTACCTCTATCTCATACTGACCGGGCAGTACGACCGGGCGCTGTGTTAAAGAGTGCGGCGAGATCGGTGTAATGACAAAGACCTGTGTAAGAGGAAAAAGTACCGGACCGCCGCAGGAGAGATTATAGGCTGTCGAGCCTGTCGGTGTTGAGACAATGACACCATCACCATAGTAGGTGTTAAATGAACGGCCGTCAACAGAGGTGTCAAGATGGATCATCTTTGAGATTGAAGGACGTGTCATTACTATATCATTAAAAGCGATGACCTCTTTTACTTCATCTTTAGAGTGTATGCTCGCTTGCAGCATAGCCCGTTTGTCGATGCGGAAATCGCCGCTTTTTAGTTTAGGAACAAAGGCATCAAGCTCCTCAATGTCAAAATCGGCAAGAAAACCAAGTTTACCGGCATGTATACCAAGCACAGGCATCTTCCATTTGAATGAGCGTCTCACTGCGGAGATAAGCGTTCCGTCACCGCCAAGTGTCACGAGCATATCTACCCCTTGACACATAATATCAAACTCTTGTCCCATCACATCGATCATTCCGCCGCTTATAGTATCTATATGGACACTAATGTCATGTGCTTCGAAGATCTCTTTGATCTGATAAAACTTATCTTTGAGTTCCGGCGTCGAGGGTCGTAATACAACGCCTATACTTTTTATCGTTAATGGTTCCAAAATGGGTTGCCTTCTAATTAGGATCAAGCGGATGTGCATGCCTCAGGCAGATATCCGGATTTAACGTTTTATTCAATGATTATAGCTAATTCTGGTAAAGGCAGTTAAAAATATGTCTTTAAAGTCGTTACGTACAATCGCGCTCTCAAAAACTTTTAGCTATAATCGCGAAAAATATTACGGGCAAACAATTGCTCCAAAAGGATTTTCTCGGTGAGAAGTCATTACTGTACAGATGTAAGTGAAAAAAATATTGGTGAAAAAGTTGAGCTTGCCGGTTGGGCGAACAACCATCGTGACCACGGAGGGATTATATTTATCGACCTGCGTGATAAAAGTGGACTGATCCAGCTTGTTTGTGACCCCGCAGACAACGTAGAAGCACATAAAAAGGCGAATGAAGTACGTGATGAGTTTGTACTTCTTATCAAAGGGACGATTCGTGCACGTGGCGAAGGGCTGACCAATCCACGCCTTAAAACAGGTGCTATTGAAGTCGTAGTCGATGAACTTATTATTGAAAACCGCTCTGCGCCGATGCCATTTGTGATCGGTGATGATAAAGTCGGTGAAGAGACGAAGCTTAAGTACCGTTACCTTGACCTTCGTTCACCTAGCTCTTACGAGACATTTCGTTTACGTTCAAAAGCAGCTATTGCAGCACGTAACTCTCTTGATAAACTGGGCTTCTTGGAAGTTGAGACACCGATCCTTACCAAGTCAACGCCAGAAGGTGCACGTGATTACCTTGTACCATCACGTGTACATGAGGGTGAGTTCTATGCTCTTCCTCAATCACCACAACTCTTTAAACAGCTGCTTATGGTTGGTGGATTTGACCGTTACTTCCAGATCGCTAAATGTTTCCGTGATGAAGATCTTCGTGCTGATCGTCAACCGGAATTCACTCAGATAGATGTCGAGATGAGCTTTTGTGACCAAGAGGATGTTATCACTGTTGCTGAGACACTTCTTACTGACATGTTTGAAGCCTGTGGTCATGAGGTCAAAGCACCGTTTAACCGTATGACACACGCGCATGCTATGGAGTTCTACGGTTCAGACAAGCCCGACATGCGTTACGGCCTTAAGATGGTTGATGTTATCGACATCTTTGAACGTTGTGACAATGCGATCTTTACAGACATCGCTAAAAGCCCTAAGATAAACCGTATTAAAGCGCTTCGTGTTCCCGGTGCCGACCTTATCTTCTCTAAACGTGAGATGAAGTCGTTTGAGGACTATGTACGCAAATTTGGTGCACACGGTCTTGGTTACTTCCAGATGAAAGAAGATGGCCTTAAAGGTCCATTGACAAAATTCTTCTCAGAAGAAGATATTCAGCTTATCATCGAACGTACTGAACTTGAAGTGGGCGATGTCGTCTTCTTCGGTGCAGGCGATAAGAAAACCGTTTGGGACTATATGGGACGTTTTAGAATTTTCATCGCTGAGCATGAGAAGATGAACCTTATTCCTGAAGATGCATTTGAATTCCTATGGGTTGTTGACTTCCCGATGTTTGAGGTTGAAGATGGTCGTGTTAAAGCCCTTCACCACCCGTTCACACAGCCTAAAGACCTTAACCACAATGATGTGGAAGATATAGAGTCCATCGCTTATGACATCGTCCTTAACGGTGTTGAACTCGGCGGCGGATCTATCCGTATCCATAAAGAGCAGATACAGTCAGAAGTCTTCAAACTACTGGGTATTGAAGAAGAAGAAGCGCAGGAAAAGTTCGGCTTCTTGCTTGATGCACTTAAATTCGGTGCACCTCCACATGGCGGATTTGCTCTGGGCTTTGACCGATTCATGATGCTTTTGGCTAAAAAAGACAGTATCCGCGACGTTATTGCCTTCCCTAAAACACAAAAAGCCTCTTGTATCCTAACAAAAGCGCCAAGTGCAGTGGACAATTCACAACTTCGTGACCTCCACATCAGACTACGCGAATCAACGAAGTAGATATCGCATGAAAAAGCTTTTCCTTATCATCGGTGCTCCGGGTTCCGGCAAAACAACCGATGCGGAATTGATTGCGGCGAAGAGTGAGGTCATTACCCACTACTCTGCCGGTGATATGTTCCGTGCAGAAGTCGCCAGCGGTTCTGAACAGGGTAAGATCATTGAGTCGTTTATTTCTAAAGGCAATATCGTTCCTATCGCGATCGCTATTGAGACAATTGTCTCTGCCATCAAAAAAGCACCGACAGATATTGTTATCATCGACGGTTACCCGCGTTCAAAAGAGCAGATGGAAGCTTTAGACAACTATCTTACACCAGATAGCGGTGTTTTGTTGACCAATGTCATCGAAGTCGTTGTCAGCGAAGAGGTAGCACATGACCGTGTCCTTGGTCGTGCCCGCGGCGCAGATGACAATACGGAGGTCTTTGACAACCGCATGAAAGTCTACACTGACCCTCTAAAACTGATTCAGGATTTTTATGAGGCCAAAGAGATGCTGGTCAAGATCAATGGTGAACGTTCTATCGAAACTATCGTTACAGAGATGGAAGCCTTTATAAGCTCTAAGATCTAAATCACTTTTTAGTGGCTTTTTGGCCACTTTTCCTCTTTTTCATAAAACTCACCGCCCATCTAAACACCTCTTACTCCCCTCGCCTTTGATAATAACATGATGGTCCCATGCCCGTATATAAAGCTCTTTGTCGTCGATACAGACTCTCGTATAATCGTCTCCGCTTGAACGCCTTTCAATTTTCCGCCGGCTTTGGCAAGAGGTGATCGTACTTCCTCAATGATTGCCATTTTCTTTTACATCTCTCACCTACCGGGTGATTTATGACTATGATTATTGTTTCTAAAATTAAGATAAAATGGCGCTTTACTATTTTTCTGGATGTGGTTAAATGTCACTGAAGCGTGTTAAAGTCAAACATGCATTGCTTCTCTGTACATTCATTGTTAATAAACTTTTTTTTCAAGTCAATAGAATGAAAGAACCTCATATTTATGCTGTCATAATCGGTTCAGAGATCTTAAACGGACGAAGAACAGACAGACACTTCGATTTTATTAAAAAAGCACTTTCCGCACGCGGTTACTCCCTCTATTGTGTCGAGATAATCAAAGATGATGAGGCGCTGATAAAAAGCAGCTTTGAACGTATTTTGGCAGACACTAAAAGTATGTTGTTCTGTTTTGGCGGTATCGGTTCCACCCCGGATGACCTGACGCGCGCTATTGCGGCAGAAGTCTTTACCTCAAAACCGTTGA
>JAQIBF010000041.1 GCA_027859195.1 Helicobacteraceae bacterium | reverse complement strand
ACTAATTCAAGAGCAAAGAGCGAGTTCTATTTGACACTATTGCTTAAAAGACTAATAAACAATTCGTGAAATTAGTGTAATTCGTGGACAGAACGCTCTTACTCTTCGTTCTTGCTCTTACTTTTCATCCTACTAATCCTAATAATCTGTGGGCAAAGCTCTTGCTCTTTTCTTTTCAAAGACTAATAAACAATTCGTGTAAATTAGAGTAATTCGATGACAGAACGCTCTTGCTCTTTACTTTTTCAAAGACTAATAAGAATTTGTGGACGGGTTTGCGGTCAGCGAAAGGGAACCTCTCTTCTGACCGAAATGTTGAGGTGCGTCTTAGCGCAGTGAGAGGGTCGGGAAGTAGATGTGCACCATTGTTGCTGTTTCGGCTGAGATTCTCTTCATAAACTTGTCAAACTTGTCCTCTTTGTTCCAGCGGGGGTTGGTGACTTTACTGAGGACTTCAACACGCTTTTTGGCGTCAAAACTGACACCGAGCGTGTCGACAAGGCCGACCTCTTTGGCCTGCGCAGCGGTGAAGATATGGGCGTCTGCGTAGAGGTGCGACTGCTCTTCTTTCAGACCGCGTGCTGTGGCAACATCATGGACAAACATCTTGTAGGTACCCTGGATGACCTTGTCAAGCTCTCTCTTCTCCGCGGCCGTCCACTCTCTGTCAACGGTGCCGACCTGTTTGTATTTGCCGGCCTGGATGACCTGCGACTTTATGCCGATCTTCTGCATCAGCTCCTCGACATTGGCACCGTGCATAATAACACCGATCGAGCCGACCATGGAGCCTGGGTTGGCAATGATCTCATCGGCATAGACCGAGGCGTAGTACGAACCGCTTGCGAGTGTGCCGGCGGCGTAGACAACGACGGGCTTGACCGCTTTGAGACGTTTTACAGCGTACATCACTTCGATAGAAGGGGGTACGGTGCCGCCCGGGGAGTCAACGGTTAAGAGGACCCCCTTTATCTTCTCGTTTTCACAGGCTTCGTCGATCTGTTCAACGACATCAGTCGTGTCAAAGATAGGCCCTATGAGTTTGATCTCCTGGAGGTTGTTAGGCACCAGGTCCTGTTCGTTCGCCGGGGCAAACAGTACAAAAAGAAGCAGTAAAAAGAGCATTGACTTAAAGTATTTTTGGATAAATCCAAGTGTCGCTGTTACGGGCAGAAAAAGTTTTTTAAGACCTTCCATTATGAAACCTCATTTCCGTTGATATAGATGTGTTCGATATTATAGCCATGCAGCAGTAAATGCAGCGGCAACTGCTCATTGGGTGTGGCTTCAAGGTCGATGACAAGGAGGTCGGCCTCTCTGCCTACGGCGATCTCGCCGGTGTTGAGACCGAGGGCCTTGGCACTTTTCACAGTGGCGCTTGCAAGGAGCTCCTTGGCAAGCGGCAGCAGGTCGGCGTCGGCGTGCATAAAGAGGGCGATCTTCATCTCCTCCATCAGGTCAAGGGCGTAGTTGGAGCTGAGCCCGTCGGTCCCCATGATCCACGGTACACTGTTGGCGTCCAGTTTTTCGAGGTCGATGGCACCGTTGCCGAGCAGTCGGTTGGAGATGGGGCAGTGTATAACCGTGTGGCCCTCTTCGGCGAGCTCTCTGAGCTCTTCGTCATTGGCCTGGACGACGTGGGTCATCAGTGTCGGTTTGCCCTTAAAGAGATCCAGGAACTCTTTGGAGGTGTTGACCGCGTACTCCTGTTTCAGAAACTCTTTGAAAAAAGGCTGGAACGCACCGCTGTTGCTCTCGAGCCACTCTTTCTCTGCCGGGCTCTCCATGTAGTGGGCCGAGGTCAGGATGTTGTGCTGCGTTGCGTGGGCGAGCGCCCGTCTGATTAGGGCCGGGTGCACGGAGTAGGGCGAGTGTATGGCAATAGCGGGAATGAACCCCTCTCTCTGAACCTTCTGTGAGGCCTCAAAACGTGACATAAAGTCATCATAAAGGGTGTCGGCCATCGTCGCCTGAGAGCCGATGACCTCACTGAAAAAGATCACCTTCTGTTTTGCGTTGGCGGCTACTTCGAGGTCCATTGCGTAAGAGCTTATGGCCCCGAAGGTGGTGATGCCGTTTTTGAGCATGTCGTCGCATGCTTTTGCCATACACTGTTCGTCGCACCCCTGTATGAGGTCATCGCGGTGTTCTATGACGGAGTAGAGCCACTCTAAAAACGAGCCGTACTTGAGGGTGCTTTTGTTGCCGGAGAACTCAAGGTGGACATGCGGGTTTATAAGTCCCGGCATCACCATAGAGTGGAGGGGTGTTTCAACGAACTCCGCCTCGGGGAACTGCTCGAGCAGTTCGTGCAGCGGCCCGATGGCTCTGATGTGGGTGTCAAAAGCGATGCTCTGGCCGCTTAGCTGTTCTGTCGGTGAAAGGATGGTCTCGGGGGTAATGATCTTCATAGTTTCTCGTTTATAAATTTAGTAACGTGATTATAACGCGTTTGCAGTTGTCCTTCTTTTTAGTGAAGAGTTCTGTCAACTGATCTGCTTAGATTAAGAGCGAAGAGTAAGAGCAAATAGCACCTTAGTCATCGAATTACGCGAATAGCACTAATTATCAGGACCAACAGTCCAATGCATGGATGCCACTAAATGGCATATCGTAAGAGTAAGAGCGAAGAACCTTGCCCAGGGTCTGCCCCTCCGGGTACGGATTCATGGGATTAGTAGGATGAAGAGCGAAGAGCAAGAGCCTAAGTCAACAGATTTAGCAGATTAAGCCGATTTAAGAAAGAGAAAAGAGCAACTGTCCACTAATTACACGAATGTCACTAATTATCAGGTCCAACAGTCAAATGCATGGGCGGGACTTACAGAGCTAAAGCTCCATACAGGGAGACACTAAATGGCTCATCGTGAAATCCCACATCGTAAAGAGCAAGAGCCTCAGTCAACAGATTTAGCCGATTACGCCGATTAGAGCAAGAACGAAGAGCAGTTATACGACTCGTAACTAAGTTACTCCCATGCATTGGACATAGTCCTTATCCACTAATTACACGAATGGCACTAATTTTAAGAACGAGAACAAAGAGCAAGTTAATCATCGAATTTCGCCAATGCCCGCGAATAGAGCAAGAGCCTAAGTCAACAGATTTAGCCGATTCACGACTCACAACCAAGTTGTTCCCATGCACTGCGAAGCAAGTTCTTGATGCCGATTAGAGCAAGAGCACGAGCAGTTGCCTACGAATTCAGGGGATTAGTAGGATGAAGAGCGAAGAGCCTAAGTCAGCAGATTACGCAGAGTAATCCTATTAATCCCAGGGTCTGCCATTCGGGTACTAATCTGTGAGTGAAAACTTCTTTAACACGCTTGCTATAAATACTAATAAATAATCTGCGTAATCTGCTAAATCTGTTGATAAAAGCTCTTGCTCTATAATTCGTGAAAATTCGCGTCATTCGATGACGGAAAGCTCTTGCTCTTCGCTCTTGCTCTTACTTTTCATCCCACTAATCCTAATAATCCGTGGGCCAAAGCTCTTACTCTTCGCTCTTTCCTTTAGTAAAGACTAATAACTAATCTGTGTAATCTGCTAAATCTGTTGATAAAACGCTCTTGCCCTTGCCCTTTAATTCGTGAAAATTTGTGGAATTCGTGGACAGAACGCTCTTACTCTTCGCTCTTTTCTTTAAAACAGACTAAAAAACAATCCGTGGGTAAAAAACGCTTTCTGCTTTAAATGCGTGCTACAATAGCTGCATGAAAAAACTAGTTGTCTGCAATTGATATGAAATGTCTACTCTGCGCCTCTTGGTCGCTTACGCATATCTGCAAAGCCTGCCAGAACGAAAATCTCGAACCCTCTTTTTACAAGCGCAAGATACGCGGCAACATCGACGTCTACTCATTTTATAAATACAAAGAGATTGAAAAACTTCTCCACACCAAACACACTGATCTCGGGTTTTATATCTATTCGCTTTTAGGTAAGATCGCATTTTCCCGTTTTGCCGAGAACTTCAGTTTGGAAGAAGAGGTGGTCTCGCTTGGCGTCGATGAACATGTCAAACACGGTTATTCGCATACGGCTATTTTAAACAGAGCCCTCAGGTCGGAACAGATCCATCCGCGCTTTAACAAGATCAGCGCAGGCAGCAGTGACACCTATTCGGGTAAAAATTTCCAATACCGTCTGCTGCACCCGCGCAAATTTCAGGTGCGATCTTTTAGAGAGCACTATGTCATCCTGGTCGATGACATCATCACAACGGGAATGACATTGACTCAGGCGGTAGAGGCTTTGGAGAGAGAGGGGAAAGAGGTTCTCTTCTGCCTTACGCTTGCGGATGCGCAGAAGTAGCAGCAGAGAGCTCTCTCATTAGCTCCGGTTCGGGTAGGGCTCTCGCACACTCATTCGGGTGTCGATGATAGAGCGTCCGATTGTAAAGTGGTACATGGTCTGAAAGGTCTCATCCTCAAATCCAAGCATACGGTGCATCACATCGTCAAGATAACAGCCTATACCGGTGGCACTTAAACCAAGCGCCGTTGCCTCAAGGTAGAGCTGCTGTCCGAGCTCGCCACACTCCCAGTAGAGCTCTTTGTACTCATGGGTGCCATAACTGTCGATGGGCTCTCTGAACTGGGTGATCATCCCTAAAGAGAAGGCACTGTCGCCGGCTATCTCCTGAGAACAGGAGATGAACTTGGCTTGGGAACGGAAGTCCCCTTTTTCCAATAGATAGAGGTCCGGCATCTTCTCCTCCCAAAGGAAGTCGTTTCGGGTGAGCCTTTTTAGGGCCTCTTTGTGTTCGGCATTTCGAATGTAGAAATAGAGCCCTTTCTCCAGGGTCTCAATATCATGCACAAAGATTGCGAAATGAACACGTTCTCTAAAGCTGTCGACCGGTGCTGCGACAGAGTGGAGCATCTGTCTGAACTGCTCCAGAGAGATGTGGGTCCGGGCAAAGTCCATCGCCTGCGCGCTCCGTCGTTCGAGTATGACCTCTTTGACGCTTTTTTCATTTGGCATACGTTCCAAGGGAAGGGTCTCTACTGATAGCTTTGGCATAAGGGCGGTGTCGACTTTTGACGCCTTCATGGCAAGATCGACCGCTTCCCAGGGGTGATGTGAACGGCTTAAGAGATTGGCTTTGCCCTGGTATTGTGCCGGTATATCTTTTAACAGCTGTGAAAGGTCCTGCTCACTTTTTGCTGAGCCGCCGATATGCAGCAGTGTCTGTCCGATCTCCGGTTCACTTTCATGGTAACGTTCTTTCTGGTCAAGACCGAGGAGTGTCTCGAGGTCATCAATCGGCAATGTCTCAACTTTAGAGGCTTGGAGCCCCAATGTTCTTGCGCTTATCTTAACCGCTTTCATAGCATGACCGAGGTCCATGTTGACGTAACGGAAACAGCGTTCGCCGTACTTCCACATCTCCCTCCAGGTAATGGAGCTGAGGCCAACAAAGAAACCGTGCTGTTTCTGCTCTTGCCAATAGTCGGTGTCAAACTCCGCGAGGATCTCCAGGGCATGCTCTTTCACCGCGTAGTGGGCAATAACACTCTTTTTTGAGATACCTTCTATCGGAGGGAGTATGATGGTCGCTTCTGTAGGCTGAAGGTTGCCGCTTGATGCGTTGCAGCGCAGTGCCCAGCAGTCTGTGCCTATGCATTTCCATGCAGCAATGCCCAATGAAAATTGGAACAGCTGAGCAATAGATTCGAGAGAGAGGGGTGCTGACGGCAGGAGAGCATCACTCATAATAGCGTTATAGCTCATCGTCGGATTCTCGAATGAGAGAGGGAGTTTGACGATGCGTGCACCTTCAAAGCTTCGAAAAGGGTCAGGCTGTGTAGCCCACTCCAGATATCCCAACGAAGCGGCATAACGGTTTGGGTGGTGTTTTGTGCGTTGGTGATAGTCAAAAATGATGGCTGAATTGTTCATGGTAAACCTATGGCTATGGATTTGAGGGATTATAGGTGGCCTTGCGTAAAACGGGACTTCACTCGATGAGGTAGATTATCTTTTAAGCTAGAGGAGATTTGTGCTCCTAAAAAGTAAACAAAAAGTTAATTTTTGAAAATACAATCCCATTGAAACGGATTATTTTTGAGATTCAGATCGTTGTATAGTACATCTTAATCATCGTAAACCCCTATAAACAGGGATTCTTAAGATATGAGTCATATAGACTAAACTATAGTTAGTCTATTGCTGTAATATATACTTGACAGTAAACGACTCATATGTTATAATTTGTCCAGAATTCAAGAAAGGAGTCACTAATACATTATGTCTGAAGAAAAAAACAATGAAGAGACGCAATCAATAGAAGAGGTACTCGAAGAGCAGCTAGAAGCTCGAGAAGAGTCTGATATTGAAGAGGTCGAAGACGAGATTGGTACACTACAAAGAGAGGTAACGGCGCTGCAAGATAAATATGCACGCGTTCATGCTGATTTTGAGAACATCAAGAAACGTCTTGAGCGTGAGAAATATCAAGCGCTTGAATATGCGAATGAAAAATTTGCAAAAGATATCATCCCTGTTTTAGACGCACTTGATGGGGCAATTAAAGCCAAAAGTATGGAAGCTGACCCTGCAGTATTACTTGATAAAGTAAGTGAAGGTGTTGAGCTGACTATGAAACAATTTTTAAATGTGCTTGAAAAACATGGTGTGACAGCGGTGAGTGAAGACGAACCGTTTGATCCTAATGTTCATCATGCTGTGCAGCAAGTAGACAGTCCTGATCACGAAAGCGGTCAGATCGTCAGTACCTTCCAAAAAGGGTACAAATATAAAGAACGAACATTGCGCGATGCAATGGTCGTCATTGCGAACTAAATCTATCTTTAGATAGATTTGCAACTAAGCAACAAGGTTGCGCGGGCTTGACGCCGAGTCAAACTCAGCGTTAGCGCAGGTGACGGAATTACTTCCGTCACCGTAATAAACAAAAAAAAAGGAACTACAAATGAGTAAAGTAATTGGAATAGATCTAGGAACAACAAATTCATGTGTTGCAGTATATGAGGGTGGTGAAGCTAAGATCATCCCTAACAGCGAAGGTAAAAACACAACACCATCAGTGGTGGCATTTACAGATAAGGGCGATGTCCTTGTCGGTGATCCTGCAAAACGTCAGGCGATCACAAATCCTGAAAAGACGATCTCTTCTATCAAGAGAATCATGGGTCTTATGATGGATGAAGAGACGGCTAAAGCAGCGCACGACAAAGTAACATACAACATCGTTAACAAAGATGGCATGGCTGCTGTCGATGTTGCCGGCAAAGTGTATACACCGCAAGAGATCTCTGCTAAGATCTTGTCAAAACTAAAACAAGATGCAGAAGCCTACATCGGTTCGACAGTGACGGATGCCGTTATTACCGTACCGGCATACTTTAATGATGCACAGCGTAAAGCAACGAAAGATGCCGGTACGATCGCCGGTCTTAACGTGCTTCGTATTATCAATGAGCCGACAGCGTCTGCTCTTGCATACGGACTTGAGTCTAAAGCGGAAGAGAATGTACTTGTCTATGACCTTGGTGGTGGAACATTCGACGTTACCGTACTTGAGATCTCTGATGGTACATTTGAGGTTCTTTCGACTGACGGTAATGCCTTTTTGGGTGGTGACGACTTTGACAACAAGATCGTTGACTTCTTGAGTGCTGAGTTCAAAAATACACATGGTATCGAACTTAAAAACGACAAGATGGCACTGCAGCGTCTTAAAGATGCGGCTGAAAATGCTAAGAAAGAGTTGAGCTCGTCGACTGAGACTGAGATCAACCTGCCATTTCTCACGATCAC
>JAQIBF010000153.1 GCA_027859195.1 Helicobacteraceae bacterium | reverse complement strand
AGATATAGAAGTTCCTGACATCATCAAAAAATGTTCATAAGTTATTTGTGATGAGTGATAAGCCATTTCCCTTAAACGCAAATATAATCCTTATAAATAATTAGAAACATAGTATCTGTTAATTAGTTAGGAAATGATTAATATAAATGTGTGACCGTATTGTGACCACAGGTCGCTGTTATTCATAGCAAAACTGTCACACTTTTAAGAGTAGGGCGCGAACTAAGGGAGTGATGAAACCCGGCTTATTGTTGTACCTATTACAATAAGTCAAAAATCTTCATTATTATTTCATAAAATCTATTCATATTAATTAGTTGAACCCTGAAGTAAGGTACTAACTAGAAGTGAATTTCGTTCATGGTTTTGAACGGGGTTGTCTATCTTTCGCTAAAAATCCCTAACTCGCTATGCTCAAACAGAGTAATTATATTAACGCTTTTTCTTTCCTTTCAGTCAACGCTGTAGATACCACGAAAAGAGTAAAGAGGTAACGCATTGATCTGATTTTAAAAGCTGACACTTTTGACTTAGCCTGATCTTTGTCGACATATGGCTACCTCTTGGTACAGTGATTGAAGCCGGAGAGGTTTCGTGACTCAAAATATATGATACTTTTTATTGTAACTGAACCCGTCATCGTACTCTCTTTTTTTCCTCAAGGTTTATTCTCTGTACGAGCAGAGAAAAAAAGTTGAATCCTAATGATATGAAGTAATTAAAATGTTAGAACGCAGAATCAGAACGTACAGCGCAATTATATATCATAGTTATAGCTTCAATGGCAGGGGATATAACATTAAAAAAAACACAGCGACTAGAAAAACTCTGGCATATACATAAAAAGAAAATATCCCTAAAATAGGTATCATACTACATAATATCAATATAATTTGAGCTCAAACGTCTATCTTTGAGGTGTAAGAGGGTGCTTTGCAGAGAGGATCCATGTATTGACTGTCTGGATACCTGCATGACCATCTCGATCACCGTGAATGATGATTTCAATCATCGATAAAACCTATTTTTTGAATTGTAAACACAACCGGTATGTTCTTTTAACGTGAGATTACCAGCAATCGAACAAGCTAAGTAAGTGCTAATGGTGCGTATATAGACGAAATGTGAGTTGATATTAAATAATTTGAGCCCATTTATCGCTTATTATGAAGTTTAAAGGGCGACGCTTTCCCAGAAAAAGTCCAAATGCTTCTCAAATTGAGTCGATAGAGACGTTGTAGGCTCATTATCTATCTTCAGAAGGGTCAGCTGCAGCCTGATGTAGAAAAGAGGGCTCAGGAACTCCGTAGCCATCAATTTAGGGTCACCGGAGCGAATGAGATCTGCTTGCATCATCACAAAGAAGGCCTCAGAGAGCATTTTGATGTTGTTGTTGTGGAATTCGTTCTTAAAACTCTCTCTGATGGTCTTGTTCTGGAGCAGCTCTATCATCAAGATGCGGAAAAGACGTTCGTTCTTGGCATCAAAGGTCATCAGTTTGTAGCCGACGATAAAAGAGAAGAGGAATTTTTTGCCGTCTTTGGCCCGTTCCGCGACAGTTCTATCGCTCTGTGCGGCAGATGTCGGGGTAGAGAAGAGGGTGGCCGCTACGGCTTTAAAGATCTCCTCTTTGTTGGTAAAGTGGTTGTAGAGCGCACTCTCTCGTATGCCAACTTTGGATGCGATCTTGCGTACAGACGCGGCCTTATAGCCATACTCCGAGAAGAGTTCCATACTCGCTTTTAATATGAGTTCTTTAGTACTTTTACCACTACTGTTATCTTGCATGTTTTCCTCAGGTGAACAACCGTTAATATGTCGTATAACTATATATGAACAGTTGTTAACCTATCCTTAAATCTATATGAACAAGTGTTCATATAGGCATCAGTTTACCATATTATATATGAACACTTGTTCATATGATTACACGCCTATATATAGGGAGTTAGGAGAGGTTTAAAAGGTGATATTTAGCTATTTTTACTACCATTTTATTGGTCAAAAAAGATGGTGAACAGACAATGATATGCAGTTACGTTAAAATAACAGATGTTCATTTTTAAAAGGAGACACAGATGCACGTGTTCATCAACTTTTTCTACATTACAGCACTGTTAATGGTGACAGGATGCTCCTCATCAAGATTACAAATGCACGACGATAATCAACTGATCATTTCAAATGATCAAACGACGATAGAAGTCACAACGCCATATATGGAGAGTTATAAAATCAACATGAGCCCTGTCGTGATCGATCAACATATCATCTCTGTTGAGGAGAGCCGCTGTATTGTTTATGAAGAGATTCGAACCATCCCCGGTTACCGATTTAATTACACTTATAAACGCTCTATCGATCTCATATTTGATGCCTACAGCGTTGAAGAGCTTAAACGCTACGGCAACCTTACACTTTACCGTGTAACACTCAGAGACGAGAAGAGGACGGTGTTAAACCTGTTGGCACTGACAGCGTCTAAACAATCGCTTAAATTTGTCTACGGTTTTGACGACAAGGCGTTGACTATGTTGAAGGAGAGTCTGGGGAAAGGGAATGCTTCGCTCAAGTATGCGCTCTCTATGGATACGTCACGAAGAGACCACTGTGTTCAGAGCAAGTGGCAGCCAAAATTGTTGATCATGGACAATCTGGTCGGTAAAGAGGGCGGCAAGATAAAAGGAGTGAGGCACTAGGCTACTTTACTGTGCTCTCTTTACGTTTTTCTTTTCTCTCGGCTCGACTTTTTTCTATTTTATCTTTTTCCCTGCTGAACAGGCTTTGACTAATTGGTTTGGGGTGATTCACTGTGCCCGTATAAAAAGGTGTACACTTCATAGCTGCGCCAGAAATATCCTTAGGCAGATCTGTTATGCTGGTGAGTGCTCTGTCCGTCTCCTTACCGACAACGGGTACGTAACTGGCTGCTTCACCGACGGCAGCACCTGTACCTTTAACAATGTCTGCGCCAAGATCAATGACACTACCGATATTACCGATCAGTGATTTGGTCGCACCGCCGATGACATTAAAGCCTGCTGCTGCCAATTGGACTTGAGGCCTACTCAGGTTACCTTCGATCTGTTGGATAAAGTAGGCGCAGTTTGTAGGCAAGAGCAGACCGACATAAAAGTTGTCAAATGTCTGAGAACTTAGATTAATATTTCCTTTAATCGCTATGAGGTTATCATCTGTGGCAATAGCACAATCTGTACAGTGGAGCATAGCGTCCTTGATGTCAGTTAAAAGACGTATCTTTCCAAAATGTGTACTCTGTGCCGTTTTTTTAGTGAAGTCAGATGGGATGCTTATGATCGAACGTATAATAGGCAGCTCTGAAAAAGTTCCTTCAAAGAGATTGAGGTCTTGAGAATCACGGTGGTTTTGTAAGGAGGTGTCGAGGGCAACACCTTCTAGTACCATGCCTGTAATGTTCATGTCACTGCGCCCACTGATCGTTGATAGATTGCTTTCGAGCAGAGAAGCCGCATTGATATTTATAGTTGAGTCGAGAGAACCTTCAAGGATAGGCAGTTTTTGGCCACTGAATGCAATGAGTTTTGTAACGGAGACATTTTTGGCTGTCAGATGAAGGTCTGTTTCCGTGGCATAGGCACTAAATTCACCACCCATCGAATCACTTTCCATTGTTGCATAAAGTTTTGGATGGGTATGAACCTTTCCATATAGTGATGCTGCTGAGTGGTAGGGCGAATGAGGATATGGGGTTAAGCGTAATTGATACTCTGTTGTAAGATTTTGATCATTGAAGCCAAAATGCAGATTATGAAGGTTGGCAGTTTGATGGGCCGTAATGACGTCAGCATCCGATAAATAGAGATAGTTGTCTTGGTACTTTCCGGCAGCAGAGATATTGGTGTCTTTGAGCCAAAGCTCTGTTTTCAGGTCACCTTTGAGGTAAAAATCGCCCGTTTTAAGGTTGTAAGTGCTTTTGTGCAGCTTGAGTTGAAGCAAGGTATTAGTGACTTCTGCATCAAAGTTTATCAAGCCTTTATCGTTAGACACCTGTAAGGAAGCGTTAGTCTCAAGGTGGGATGTTGCATTGTGGTCAAGCTTTTTATGCCATTCTTGCGGCAATTGAAAGTCTTGAAGATAAAGTGTGAGATATTGAGACCCATCTTTTTTAAAGTCTCCATGAACATGAAGGGGACCTTTCAGCGCTTTAGGAAGTATAAATGTATTTTTTTCAAGGGCTTTGATATCAAGTGTGTATCGGCTTTTTAGCGTTTTTTTAGAAAGGTCTGCGACAACATTAGAGATCGTGAATATTTCATTACCAGTGTTAAGAGTGGCTTGACCTCGATAACGATCTTTTCTGTTTTTCAAAGATGTTGAAAGATCAAGAGCAAACGGACGTATAGAACGGTTTAAGTCGCCATAACCGGAGAGCTTGTCCGAAGAGAGCTCTGCTTTAATCGAAGAGGGGGTGTACCTGATGTCGTAACCCAGGTTGCCCTTCATAATAATAGGCTGGTCTGTTAAACGCATGATCTCTTCAATCGGCAGTGCTTTACCGGAGACCTTTATCACCTTCTCTTTACTCTCTATAGAGATATTCCCCATCTCCTTGGAACTGATCGCTACAGCACTCTTTTGCGGCGTGTAGTTCAAAAAAGTCTTGCCGGTAAGGTTGTAATCAGGATTAAACGTGCCAAAGCGGTCCAATCGTGTTAAGACAAAGTCAATATGGCTTGTAACACCTTTATCGCTGTAAGAGAGCTCCCTAACCACTGCCTTTTCATAAGGTGTTGTCACTGTTGTCTTGTTCAATCTGCCCTTTTCGATGTTGAGTGAGCCTTTGATATTCAGCTTTGGTACCTGATAGTACGTTGTTTTGATCTTTTTAGCGTTTAGATTAAAGTAGAGCAGTTGAGGCGCCGGTCTGTAACGCAGAGCGGTGTACGCAACAACACCGACATTACTCCAGACAGTCGGACGAACAACAATATCACCGTTTTTTTCACTGTTTGCACTTACGGTTACTGCAAGATCGTTATTCAGCCCCAGCTCTTTACGAAATTTCAAAGGTAACTTCAGATCTTTACTTGTTGCCTTGGCTAGCCAAAGAATCGGTTCGCTGCTTAGATTGGCATCCGCTTCGACAGTGGCATGACCGCGTGCAACAACCTCTAGATTGACCATTTCCTGAAGTGCTCCCAACGAGATATTATTTGATATCAAATGCAGCTGATTCTCTTTTAAAGTAAGTAAAATAGGGCTTTCTAGAGCTTGTGCGTTCATTTTTAGGGACAACTTGCTGTTGGCGTAACTTAGATCACCAAAAAGAGCATGATCACCTTGCAGGTTGAACGGTTTATCTTTTAAGGAGGAGAGTCTGTAGTCTAGAGTGATGTCGTTTGAATTGAACGCATATTGAACTCTCTTCGTCTGAAGTTGGTAGTCGTCAACCGATAAGAGAAAGCTTGCGTTCAGATCTTTTTTTCCAATAGAACCATTAATATCTAAAGTCGCATGTTTGATCGGTGCTATCTGATCGTTATGATTGTCAAGCTGAAGATTGGCATTGATGAGACTTTGGTTGAAATCATAATAGAGAGCAGTGGCGTCGAGATCGATCAATTTGCTTTGTATTGCCAGCTTGCTTGTTAAATGGTCTGTATTGATGCTGCCGTTAATCTCTAAAGTCAAAGGAAGAGGGTGTTCAAGCGCAGCAGATATCACTGCTGTCGCATTTTCTTCGAGCTGAAGGTCATGGCTGAGTAAAGAGAAATCAACCGTATAGGGTGCTTTAATGCTGCCGCTTCCGGTGGCAGATAATGTACCAGTGGCGTAATTTAGGATTGGAGGGCGCTGTTGTAAGCGAAATGAGGCAAGGTCGACATTGCTGATCTGATAACGGTAGTCCCAATTTTCAAGACTGATGTCACCCGTAAGCGTTCCGTCCAATAGAGTGGCATTGAGTTCAAGCAAAAGGTTCTCAGTCGTAAAGCGAGCATCTAGCACCGCTGCTGCATAAGGAAGCTCCACTGTGGCGACGTTGGAAAAGGTGTGTACATCCCCATCATAATGAAGTTGCACAATAGCCGAGTTCCACGAGAGAGGGAGAAGATGAAGATCAAAAGTGTCATTTTTGTCAAGTGTCCCGGATGTTCTAAACCCCAAGAGACTGAACCTTGCCTGCGTTACATTAGCATCGACCTTCAAGAAGTGACTTAACGCTTTTTGCGTAAAAGCTTTGGTTACTATAGGTGAAAAGAGTAGGGCAATGATTACGATAATAATCAATACAATAACAAGAGATAAATATTTTATTGTCGATTTCACGATATTGGTTCACCCTTTTTGGTTTATACCATTATACTCACAATACATGTTATATTTTAGAGCTCCCCTTAATCCAATACAAATCAAAAAGCCAATATAATCATTTCACTTAAAATTGGAGTAGTGCATGACGAATATTATACTGTGTGGCGGAAGCGGAACAAGACTCTGGCCATTGAGCCGCACGCTGATGCCAAAGCAGTTTGTCAAACTTTTTGAAGGGGAATCCCTCTTTCAAAAGACAGTTGCACGAAACCAAAAAGCGTGTAATGCACAGTTCATTGTCTCCAACGCTGAACAGTACTTTTTGGCAGTTGATCAGATCGAAGAGATGGCTATCAACAACAACTACAAAGCTAATTATCTGCTAGAACCGGTAGGGCGGAATACAGCGCCTGCTATTGCCTTGGCCTGTTTCGCGTTAGATGCCGAAGAGATGGTGCTTGTAACCCCTTCTGACCATCTTATTAAAGATGAACAGGCTTACCTGGAAGCTATTGATAAAGCTAAGGCCTTGGCGCAAACAAACAACCTAGTCACTTTTGGTATTACGCCGCAATACCCTGAGACTGGGTTTGGTTATATTGAAGCTGATGGTGAAGAGGTCCTCTCATTTAAAGAGAAACCCGATGCTGCAACTGCCCAGGCCTACATTGATGCAGGTAACTATTACTGGAACAGCGGGATGTTCTGTTTTAAAGCCGGCTGTTTTCTTGAAGAGTTAAAAAACCATTCGCCTGAGATCTATGCAGCTTCGCTGTTTGCTTACAATAATGCTAAGGTAGACGAAATGATCAGGATCAGTCATGATGATATGATAGCGATCCCGCAAGACAGCATTGATTATGCTGTAATGGAGAAAAGTGACAAGGTCAGAGTTGTCCCATCCGACATCGCCTGGAGTGACCTTGGCAGTTTTGATGCACTTTATGCAGAACTTCCACAAGACAGCAACGGGAATGCAATTTCGACGCAAGGGTTAGAAGCGATTATAAAAGATTCAAAAGACAACCTTATTATCTCCGAAAAACTGGTTGCAACGATCGATGTAGACGATCTGCTTATCATCGATACGGCGGATGCACTGCTTGTCTCTAGAAAAGGGAGCAGCCAAAAGGTCAAAGAGGTGGTCCAGGCACTTAAGCAGCGGAATTCTGAACTCCCAAATATTCATGTCACGGCCCATCGACCATGGGGTACCTATACGATTTTGGATGAGTCTGAAGGGTACAAGGTAAAACGGATCGTCGTTAAACCGGGTAAACGGCTCTCCCTTCAAAAACATTACCACCGTTCTGAACACTGGATCGTTGTCTCCGGTACAGCCACTGTAACGCGAGGTGAAGAGGAGTTTCTTGTTCGTGCCAACGAATCGACGTACATCCCCATGGGTGAGCTCCATCGTCTTGAAAACGTCGGTAAGATCCCGCTTGTAATGATAGAAGCGCAGGTAGGTGAATACGTTGGAGAAGATGACATTGTAAGGATCTCCGACGACTTTAAACGCGTTTAGTCTAAAGGGCACCTCTAAAAATTTTTATGTATTTAACATCTCTTTTTTCGATAGGAGTGCATAGATGTCAGCAATGTCCGCTTTTAGACGGTACAGCTGGCTGATCTCTCCACTCTGTAATGCATCGTTTAGCGCCGTTAGCATCTGCTGAAGTTTCGTTTCTATGGTTATGGCAGCTGGACTAGAGCTTGTCTCTGTACTTTTTTCGACGGTGTTTTGGACGGGCAGGGTACTGACTAACTTTTCAAACTCTTCTTTAATTGTTTCGATGTTATATCGGTAGTACATTTCACCGCTTCGTCCTTCAAACGCTTTTGCTATGCCATGTGTAACGGCTTGCTCAAAAGGATAGCCTTTCTGCTCAGTATGGTTAGGATCACGGACTTTAAGTTTGTAAAGCAGCTTTCCAACGGTTTTTGCATCGATATTGTAATCTTTTCCTATCTGTGTCATTGTCTGGAACATAAGTGCCTCCTGGCTGATATAAAATATATAATAATACAAAACAATGTAATTTAACTTATTGTGTGACAAAATGACATATTGTAAGTTTAGCGTTTCACATGAGGAACAATTAACGTTGATGTCGAACTCCAACATCTAATGGTATTGATCAGACCTGTTCAAAAGATAGACGAATAAAAAAATACAACTGTAGTCTGTAATAGGTCTCTTTCAATACCTGAGAATAGGTAGGGTTATATTTCAAGAGAATATACATTATGTTAACCAATATACAATCTTGCTTCAAGATACCCCGTATAATCGGGATACATCTGATTAGTTACTGATAAGACGAAAATGCTGCATACTCAATATAGTCTGAATAGCTTTTAACCCTTCTTGAGAGTATGGGAACTCATATTTACTGTATTCAGACCAGTTTCCGGAGATACGTCGCTTTATGGCAATGCGTAGTTTTTTACTCTCTTTAAAGATGTCTATACGAGTTGAGACTTTATTGATGCCGTGGTAGTTCGGAAAAAACGGATCATCAGTAACATCTTCCATTTTATTAAGGTAGTGGCTTTCCAGTACACCTGTTCCAGGTTCGCCCCACACGAAAGTGTGTTTAGATAACCAGTCATACAGATGTTCCAGGACCTTCTGTTTAAGAATGTTGGCATCTTCTTGACTGTTTTCTACACCAAGTAAAGAGGTTTCAGCAAAATGCGTGTTTGATTTGTTGTCGATCTCATTTATAAGGGTTTGAAGCTTTGGTGGTTGAGAAACTCGATCATAGTCTCGTTGAAAGTAGAGTCTTTCTTCTTCTTGATCATCATTGTTCTTACCATGCGTACTGCTCAAAAGCTTCCAGCCGTCCAGACCTAAATAGTCCAGCATGGCAACCATATAGATGTCTCTTGGATAGATCTCCTCAAGATACTCAATGATCCACCCTCTTCCCTCTACTTTTTTAAGTGTTAACACCATGTATTCATATGTTTTAACCATTATAAAATCCTTCTACATCCCTATATATAGTTATATATATAGTAACATAAAATTAACTATTAATAATATAGGGCACCTATAAAGGCAGATTACTATGCATGGATTAGACAGTGAATCCATAAGTATGACTTTTTCTCACCTATACCTGAGTGTATTACTTATATTTAATACCTCTGTTACTTTAACTATGATAATTTATTATTATGAAACGTGCAAAGGAATTAAGATGCCAACAGTAACCTTGACTGACAACCGTAATGGCGAAAGCTATGAATTTCAAATATTAAGCCCTACAAAGGGTCCCGATGTAATTGATATACGTAAACTTTATAGTGAAACAGGTATGTTTACCTACGATCCTGGTTTTACGTCAACAGCTAGCTGTAGTTCTAACATAACCTTTATTGATGGGGCTAAAGGGGAGCTCCGCTATCGTGGCTACCCTATCGAAGAGCTGGCTAAAAAAAAGAGTTATTTAGAAGTCTGTTTTCTATTGCTAGAGGGCAGAATGGCACATCAAGACGAGCTCATTGCCTTCGATAAAGAGATTCGTAAGCGTTCTTTTGTCCATGAAGGGCTCAAGAACCTCTTTTATGCCTTTCCTGACAAGGCACACCCTATGGCCATGATGGCCTCTTCTGTTGCCGCCCTTTCTGCCTTTCATTTTGAGCATCTTAATCTGAAAGCCGATTACGACTATCGGGTGATGTCTCGTCGGCTTATTGCAAAAATCCCTACACTGGCAGCCTTATCTTATCGCCGTTCTTTAGGTATTCCTTTTGTTTATCCTGATATTGAACGATCTTTTACAGAGAACTTTCTCTATATGATGCGGGCTTACCCTGGACAAGACCTTGAGATCCCGGAGGTTGAAGTACGGGCTTTAGACACCATCTTTACACTTCATGCTGATCATGAACAAAATGCTTCGACCTCGACAGTCCGTGGTGTTGCTTCTACCGGTGCACACCCTTACGCGGCAATATCTGCCGGAATAAATGCACTTTGGGGACGTGCACATGGCGGTGCCAATGAGTCTGTTATTGGGCAGTTAGAGTTTATTGGTTCGTTGGACAATGTTGATGACTTTATAAAGCGGGCAAAAAATCCTGAGGATAGTTTTAAACTCATGGGCTTTGGCCACCGTGTCTATAAAAA
>JAQIBF010000113.1 GCA_027859195.1 Helicobacteraceae bacterium | reverse complement strand
TTACCAACTTGAATAAGAGAAGCTTTTAGGTACATATTAGCCCCAAAATCTTTTAGCTTGTTTTTTGTTAATTTATCAAAGTAAATATCTATCTTATCCTGAGCAAAAATTTTAACTACGATTCCAATAGTACCACTTGCATTACTTAATGCTTCTTGTCCTGAATCATCAAAGTTGTCTTTAATGTACCCAACCATATTTTTTAAACTTTGTGGTACTGTATTAACAATTCTTTCAATCATTGTTTTTTTCATTTACAAATCTCCATATTTTCAAATATTACATTGTGAAATATATTTTGTTTTGATTGTATCTTTATTTACCTAAACGGTAAACGGAGTCAGTCACGATTGCAAACTTTTATCTATCAACCGTTTTAGTTCCCATCTTTGACGATGAAAACGAACACAATATACTGCCTTAAAACCACCCCATTCACCCCACTAACAAAACATTTACCCTATTTTGAGTATAATCGCAAAATTAACAGGCAAAGAGAAGGCAGGAAATATGATCGCATACGACAGCATTAAACCATGGTTATTCAAGTTAGAACCTGAGACTGCTCACCATTTGGCGGCGTATTTTCTACAATTTGCCAATGTATGCCCTACTGCTTTTAACTACTGGACAAAGAAGCACTTCATCACTGACCCTGTGTTGGAGCAGGAACTTTTCGGCCGTACCTTTTTGAACCCTGTCGGTCTTGGTGCGGGCTTTGACAAAAATGCGACAATGATCCGCGGCATTCAGGCGATGGGCTTTGGGTATACCGAGATCGGTACCGTTACCCCTAAACCACAGCCGGGCAATCCTAAACCACGTATGTTCCGCCATATTGAAGAGAAGACCCTGCAGAACGCTATGGGTTTTAACAACGAGGGACTGCTGCGGGTACAAGAGCGTTTGGAAAAGATCTACCCGTTTTCGACACCTATCGGTGTGAACATCGGCAAGAACAAAACGACCAGCGAAGCAGACGCTATCAGCGACTATACAACGCTCATCAAAGCGCTGCACGAGCTGGGTGACTACATCGTTATCAACATCTCTTCGCCAAACACACCGGGTCTTCGCGACTTGCAGAACGAGACCTTCATCACGCAGCTGTTTCAAGAGGCTAAAGCCTTGACGGACAAGCCTATCTTGCTTAAGATCGCACCGGACATGGAAGCGCAGCAGGCGGTTGACCTCACCTCTATGGCAGTCGAAAAAGGTGCCGACGGCATCATCGCGACCAACACAACCATAGATTATTCTTTAGTCAAAAATCCTAAGGACATTGGCGGGTTAAGCGGTGCTATACTTTCTGACAAAAGTTTTGCACTCTTTGACGCTATCGCCAAAGAGCTTTACGGCAAGACCACACTGGTCTCTGTCGGCGGCATCTCAACAGCAGAAGATGCATACTGCCGTATTAAAGCGGGTGCATCACTGGTTCAGGTCTATTCAGCGCTTGTCTTTGAAGGACCGGAACTTATCAAGGACATCAACAATGGTCTTATCGGCCTTATCAAAGCCGACGGTTACGACTCAATTACGCAAGCCATAGGCTCTGCCCGTTAATGAAGTTTTTAACGTTACTATTTTTAATCTCAGGAGCACTAATGGCATCAAGCCTACCAAAATATGAGACCAAGACCCTAGAAAACGGTCTTGAGATCGTTGTCATCCCGATGCACAACAACACCCAGGTCATCTCTACGGACATCTTCTACAAAGTCGGCAGCCGCAACGAAGTCATGGGTAAAACAGGCATCGCCCATATGCTTGAGCACATGAACTTTAAATCTTCAGAGAACCTCAAAGCGGGTCAGTTTGACGAAGAGGTCAAAAGTGTCGGCGGTGTGAGCAACGCATCAACCGGTTTTGACTACACCCACTACTTTATCAAGTCAAGTACACAGAACCTAAAGACCTCATTATCGCTGTTTGCCGAACTAATGCAGAACCTGAACCTCAAAGACGAAGAGTTTCAGCCTGAACGTGACGTGGTAACGGAAGAGCGCCGCTGGAGAACAGACAACAATCCTTTGGGTTACCTCTATTTTAGAATGTTCAACAACGCCTACCTCTACCACTCTTACCACTGGACACCGATAGGGTTTATGAATGACATCCTGACATGGAGCATCGACGACATCCGTTCGTTCCACAAGACCTACTATCAGCCGCAAAATGCGATCTTGCTCATTACCGGTGACATCGAACCAGAAGAAGCATTTGCAAAAGCTGAAAAAGAGTTTGCAAAGGTCAAGAACAGCACGGACATTCCACCTGTCAAGTTTATAGAGCCGAGACAAGACGGCCCTAAACGTGTTATGATCTACAAAGAGAGCGAAGTAGAGATGGTTGCGATCGCCTTCCATATTCCTAACTTTTTAGACCCTGACCAGGTCAAACTCTCGGCAATCTCTGAGATGCTCAGTGCGGGTAAAAGTTCCCGACTTTATGAAGAGCTTGTTGATAAAAAACAGCTGGTCAATCAGATCTACGCCTACAACATGGAGAACATCGATGCTGGACTTTTCATCTTTCTGGCCGCTTGTAACCCAGGCGTGAAAGCGGAGACAGTCGAAAAAGAGATCATTGCACAGATAGAGCGTATAAAAACAGAAGACGTAACAAAAGCAGAGTTGGAGAAGGTAAAGATCAGCACAAAGGCTGACTTTGTCTTCTCACTGGAGAGTTCTTCGGAAGTCGCTAACCTCTTTGGGGGTTACTTGGCACGCGGATCTATGAAACCTCTTCTTGAGTATGAGGACGCGATCAACAAACTCAATGCAGCTGACATTAAAAAAACAGCAAATCAATACTTTGACTTTAGCCAGTCAACAACAGTAATTTTACGAAAAGGTGAATAGTATGGACATTGTTACAGGTGCGACAACAGCACTTATCACGCCATTCAAAAATGGACAACTCGATGAAGCGACATATGCGCGACTGATCGAACGACAGATCGCAAACGGCATTGACGCCGTCTGCCCGGTGGGAACAACAGGTGAAAGTGCGACACTGACACATGACGAGCATAAACGCTGTATCGAGATCGCTGTCGAAGTGTGTAAAGGTACAACCGTTAAAGTTCTGGCCGGTGCTGGTTCAAATGCTACGGCAGAAGCGATCGAGATCGCAAAACACGCGCAAAAAAGCGGTGTTGACGCCATCTTCTCAGTCAGTCCGTACTACAACAAACCTTCTCAAGAGGGACTGTACCAACACTATAAAGCCATTGCTAATGCCGTTTCAGATCTCCCTTTTATGCTTTACAATGTACCTGGCCGTACCGGCGTTGACATCAGTGCAGACACAACGATCCGTCTGTTTGACGACTGTGCCAACATCTACGGTGTCAAAGAGGCGACAGGAAGTCTTGAAAGAACAGTAGAACTGCTTTCTCGCCGTCCTGAACTTGCTGTATTCAGCGGTGACGATGCTATTGACTACCCTATCTTGGCGAACGGGGGGAGAGGTATCACGTCTGTGACTGCAAACCTCCTGCCTGATCTTAAAAGTGACCTTGTCCATAAAGCACTTGCAGGCGACTTCATGGGGGCGAAAGCACTTAATGACATGCTTTATCCTATAAACCGTGTTATGTTCTGCGAGGCCAACCCTATTCCGGTCAAAGCGGCAATGTACATTGCCGGTCTTATCGAGACCTTGGAGTATAGACTGCCACTGCTACAGCCATCAGCTAAGCATATGAAAAAAATCGAAGAAGTAATGAAGAACTACACAATCAAAGGAATGAATTAATGCACGGAAAAACTCTATTTGTAAGCGGCGGAACACGCGGCATCGGTAAGGCTATTGTCTACGCTTTCGCAGAAAAAGGGTGTAACGTTGCCTTTACATATGCTACAAGTGCTGACACCGCCAACGAAATGATCGCTGATATCGAAGCTAAACACGGTGTTAAGGTACGCGCTTACAAACTCAACATCTTAGAGCCTCTTACCTATCAAGCTGTCTACAAAGAGTTCGATGCAGATTTCGACCGCCTTGACTACTTTATCTCTAATGCTATTATCTCAGGTCGCGCTGTTGTCGGCGGGTTTGGTCCATTTATGCGTCTTAAGCCCCGTGGCCTTGACAATATTTGGACGGCAACTGTTGACGCCTTTGTTGTCGGTGCACAAGAAGCGGCTAAACGTATGGAAAAGACAGGCGGCGGATCCATCATCTCTATGAGCTCTACAGGTAATCTTGTCTACACACCTAACTATGCCGGTCACGGTACGAACAAAGCGGCAGTAGAGACAATGGTCAAGTATGCTGCGGCAGAGCTTGGTGAAAAAGGTATTCGTGTCAATGCTGTAAGTGGCGGCCCGATCGACACCGATGCACTTAAAGCTTTCCCTAACTATGAATATGTAAAACAGGAAGTTGCCGCTCGTTCACCGTTAAGCCGCATGGGTGAGGCAGAAGATCTTACCGGTGCTTGTCTATTTCTGTGTGGCGAAGGTTCTTCTTGGTTAACGGGACAGACGATCATTATCGACGGCGGAACAACGTTTGCTTCATAAGTGACAGACTTGCTGCTTAGGAACACTTTTTAAGTGTTCCTGAAAAATAAGAGTCTATACCAGAATAAAAGCACTTTATTTTGCTGTATACTCTAAACTAATTATAAAAATGGACCATTTCCTATGATGAACCTACCTAACATTCTAGCCCTTATCCGCCTCGCTGTTGCCCCATTTATGTTCTGGATAATCTTGACACCGGAACTCTTTACTGACAACGGTTATGACATTACGTGGAGCTACTACTTTTCGTCACTTCTATTTGTGATCGCGAGTATCACCGACTATTTTGACGGGTACATCGCACGCGAACTTGACCAGAAGACAATGGTGGGTGCCATTATAGACCCCCTGGCTGACAAGATGCTGGTCATTGCTGCATTTCTTGGACTTATGGTCATGGGCGGCGCTTCGATCTGGGCGATCTATATCATCCTTGTACGTGAACTGTTTATTACAGGCCTTCGCACTGTCGCCGTCGCTGAGGGCATCGATGTTTCTGCCTCATGGGCAGGAAAAGTCAAAACAGTGGCGCAGATGATTGCGATCGGTTTTTTACTGATGCACTGGCCATTCGCCAACATTATCCTCTGGATCGCAGTACTTCTTACTGTCTATTCAGGCACAGAATACCTTGTCGGGTTCTGGAAATCATTTAAGAAGCTGATATAGATGGGTTGGTTGATCTCTTTAGCCGTTCTCTCGGCACTTATCTTCTTTCATGAATTAGGCCACTACAGCGCAGCACGTTTTTTCGGTGTTTACGTCGAAGTCTTTAGTATCGGTTTTGGTAAAAAGGTCGCTTCTTTCAGACTTTTTAATACCGAATGGCGTATAGCGATGATCCCTCTTGGCGGTTATGTCAAGATGAAAGGCCAAGAAGACCTTGACCCGACGGCGATCAGTAACGACAATGACTCGTACAACTCCAAGCGCCCTTGGCAGCGCATCGTTATCTTGCTTGCCGGTCCTGCTGCCAACTTTGTGATCGCATTTTTCCTCTACCTCTTCATCGGTCTAGGCTCCCCTCAAGTCCTTGCACCTGTTGTCGGTGATATCGTCAAAGACTCCCCTGCTTTTGTCGGCGGGTTGGAGACAAATGACACTATTCGCGCTATTAACGGCCAGCAGATACAGACCTGGGAAGAGATGTCAAACATCATCAAAGAGTCCAGCGGGACGCTTAGTCTGACGGTAGAACGCGGGAATTATCTTGAACACCTGCAGGTCACCCCTGCTCTTCAAGAAGTGGAAAACATGTTCAAAGAGAAAGTACAGCGACGTATGGTTGGGATCGGTTCTGCCGGTGTACCGATCACTCTAGAACTTGACTTCTTTGAGAGTATAGAGTATGCCGGGGATGAGACCTATAAAGCTTCGACCCTTATCTTTAAAAGTGTTCAAAAGCTCATAAGCGGTGATGTTCCGGCAAAAGAGCTTGGCGGCGCTATCAGCATCGTCAAGATCACCGCCGATGCCAGTGAAAACGGCTGGATGGCGGTCTTCTTTTTTGCCGCACTCATCTCAGTCAATCTCGGTGTCCTAAACCTCCTTCCTATCCCGGCACTCGACGGCGGCCATATCATGTTCAATCTCTATGAGATGGTCACACGCCGTGTCCCGAGCGAGGCCATACTCATCAAACTGACTATCATTGGATGGGGTCTGCTG
Organism: Helicobacteraceae bacterium; assembly: GCA_027859195.1. GTDB lineage: Bacteria > Campylobacterota > Campylobacteria > Campylobacterales > Sulfurimonadaceae > Sulfonitrofixus. Next base: position 5,854 of record JAQIBF010000113.1, on the reverse strand, counting down.
CTGGGTCTGATGACCTTAGGAATATATAACGATATTAACAGGTTGATGCAATGAATGAACTAGAGTACACACGTCACATCGACACGATCATCGATCGTATTGAAAAAGCCCGCATCAAAGTCAGCGAACACCACATCGTAAAAATAGTCGCTGTCAGTAAGTATAACACGGCTGAGGATGTTGCAGAACTTTACCACATCGGTCAACGTGCCTTTGGTGAGAACCGTGTACAAGACCTTGTCGCCAAACAAGCCGCTCTTGAAGAGCTGCCATTGGAGTGGCACTACATCGGCAGCCTCCAGCGCAATAAAATCAACGCATTGATAAAAGCCGATCCTTCTCTTTTTCAATCGTTAGACTCTATAGAGCTTGCCAATGCGCTTCAACGCCGTTTAGCAGACAAGGCTTCGACCATGGACTGTCTACTGCAGATCAACTCTGCTCACGAAGAGACCAAGTCTGGTGTTGCTCCGGAACAGGCTTTGGAGACCTTTGCCTACATTCGCAATAACTGTCCGAATATCAACCTCAAAGGGGTGATGAGCATCGGTGCCCACACCGATGACCAAGCCCTTATCAAAGCTAGTTTTGAAACCACTTATAAGATCTACAAACAGCTTGAAAATGTCTCAATTTGTTCTATGGGTATGAGCGGGGATTTTGAACTGGCCATCGAGTGCGGGTCTAATATGATCCGTCTCGGATCGGTTATGTTTCCCAAGGAACTCTAAAAGTTCCTTTCACCCTCCCCTTGAATCTACTTTCTTATTTTATGATTACTGATTAAACCCGCCGCCTTCTTTTTTTGCTTTTCATATAAATATATCCTATTTTAAACTTTTAAATAATGTGAATGAAGAATAGATAATCTAATACAAAACAAACAAGATAAATATATGTTTTTATTATAAAACAAAATATCAAAACATAAGAAATTAAAATACCATAAAACAGATAGAGTATAATATTTACTTATTTTATCAAATTATTATCACAACGTTATAAAACACATTTTATTCAAGCTACGTTTAATAACTGTCATGCAATCATATAAAGATTTTTTATGCAAGGAGTGCAGAATGAAACAAAACTTATGGGGGAAATCAGCTCTGTTAGCTGGTGTCCTAGCTCTATCCACAGCGTCTTTGGCGACGGCTTCTACCTACGACAAGAACCCGCCATTCAAACTGACTAATCTGAAGAGTGACACCGTTAAGATCGATGGGAAAAACGTAAAGTCATATAACCCAGTTAACGATGTCAACCTTTTTATCAACTACGAACTCGGTATGCACTGTGTCGGCTTTGAGATGAGCTACTGCTGTGTTATTCCACCATACAACTCTATTCAATCTCAAGCTGTCAAGTCAGGAACGGGCGGAGCACTGCCAAGCCTTCTGACACCAAACGACAATGTCAAGATGTATTACTATACAAAAGACAACTCATACAGTGAAGGTAATAAAATGCGTTACTGGGGCGTTCTAAAAGATGTTGACGGAAACGGTCGAATGGACGATCCGGGTGACAATGTTGCCAATTACGTCTGGAAACACCTTTTCATCTATAAAGACCTTGAAGGGACAAAACCTGCAGGTGCTACGAAGGAAGATCGTATCTATGTCGGTAAAGACATCAAAGTGCCTATCGATTCCGGTCCAACTGGTAAACATATTGCAGGCGGCTACCTTGAGTACTCGGGTAAACACGGTAGCAATATTGTCTTTACAGATACCCTTGTACCAGCAGTAACAGATATTCCTCTAGTCTTGACTGCTTCTCACCTTTGGGATGCGTTGGGTCTTCCAATGACGGCGTTTAATGACTCTACTCGTAGAGGTAGTATTCGTTCTATTACGGAGAGAGATTTCCAACCGTTCCAAAAGTCTACAGTACAACTGCATGACCTTAATGGTAAACCTCAGGTAGATGCGAACGGCAAGCTTATCGAATACTTCGGTACAAATCCTGTCGACATTCCAAACTGTTATGCCTGTCACTCGCGTCAGGGTAAGGCTGCCGAAAATGCTCGTGCACAAGGCCTGACTTTTTCAGACAAAGAGTACGCATACTGGAAAACATATCCAGATGAGAGTGAGTACATGGCACGTCTGAGTGAAGCGTCTATCAACATTCTTTCACTTCACGATGCACACCACGGTACTACATTCCTGTCTGACTATGATGACAAAGCCTCTTCATCACGCCTTGGTAGAACAGGTGAGATCAACTGTGCCGACTGTCATGGTGACAACGTTTCAGGTAACTTGCAAGAGCCTCGTCCGGGTGCTACAGGGTACAAAACTGTTAAAGCGAAACCACTTTCTGAAGCAATTCATGGTTTCCACTTAGCAATGGTCCCAATGCCTGATGGTGGTAACCGTTCACAAGCATGTCAATCATGTCACCCGACTCACTTCCAAGACCCATCCATGAATGATGACACTAACCCATTCCGTGTAACGGATCGATATGGTGAAGGTCGTTTTTCTAAAGGTGATATCCGTCTAAGCGGTGGTGGTTGTTATGTTCGTCGTGATGCACACTCTAACCCTGATGCTAAACCGCCTTTCTTCTTAAATGAGTACGGTAAGTACCAACTTAATGAAGTCTCTATGAAAGATGAAAAGGGTAAAGAGTCTAAAGAGATGCTTGGTCTTTACTGTACAAACTGTCACACTAAAGTGGCGCAAAAAATGTACGAACTTGACGATCTTAAGACAATGCAGACACTTGAAGGTAAATCAATTCGTGGTAAAACACTTAAAGAGATCATGCAAGCTGTTTCCGGCGGCGATGCTAAAAAATTCAAAGCACTTGCTGACCAGACAACGACAGGCAACAATGAGGTCCTCAAATACTACACTGAGCACAAATCTGCGACATTGGTTAAAAATGTAGCTAAAAAGGGTCTTGACCTTAAACCATGGAATCACCCAACCGGTGGCGAAGTACCATACGCTGCGGCATCTGGCGGTAACGACTGGTGGTTAAGTGCGTCTGAGCCTCACTGTGCGGATTGTCACATCGCACCGTTTGTTGAGAGCGAAGGCGGTCAATACTTCCCGATCGATCAACCAAATAAACTGTCACTTTACCGTTACTCAAAAGCACACGGTGATCTTGCATGTCAAACATGTCACGAATCATCTCACGGACTGTACAGTACTCGTTTCGACGGGCCGGAGCGTTCAGTCGATGTTACTACGCACGAACAAGCACTACAATACAGCCCTGATGGCAAATATGCCGGTCCGGTAACATGTGCTGCTTGTCACTCTGTAAATGACAAAGGTGTTCCGGTACAACTTACAGGAACTGAGTATGAAAATGATTACTGGGCAGCTGTGACACTTGCTCACTTTATGCGTTCAGGCGATCAAAAACTACAGGTGAAAGAACTTGTTAAGAAATATCCTTACAAAGCTTCTAGCAACATCGTTACGAAGGGTTGGAAGTAATTCCATCTTTAGTAAAACATCAAAGGAGTTATCTCCTTTGACTGTATAACACTGAGTACTCTTATAAGAGTACTCATCTAAAGCTCTAGCACACTTTTTATACCTTCTCTATTTAATCCCGTTTTCTAAACACTATCTTTACATCACCACTCTCTAAGATCTCAACATCCCAAACAAAACTGTCTGCAATTCGCGGGTAAAGCGGTGTCGGTTCATGGGCATTAATCATCACCAGCCGTTTGTCCGTCCCCTGTATAAGTTCAAAACCTTTCATGACATTGACAATAGGCTCTGGCGGTTGGGATCGACTTGCGTCAAACTCTATATACGTAACCCCATCATCTGTATAGGTATAAAAAGGAAGCGTTGCACCGGGTATCTCTAATCTGACTTTTTCACGCATCATGGTCCCTTTGGATTTTTCACAATATTATCACACTATAAATCGAAATTTATTGATATTGAATAAGTATTTATTAGCACCTATAAGTGCTGTTAGATAAAAAATCAGAAATGATATTTAGAAATATGAGAGAGAAAAAATACGAATTTATTGCAGCAAATACAAATAGTCTGTTTTAAAGACAGGTAAGGGATACCTGCCTCCTAAAGAGAGTGATTAACGGTTCTTACCGCCACCCTGTCCCTGTCCACTGCCTTGGCCTTGACCTTGTCCCTGGTTTTTATACTTAGGTACACGGTTTTCCGGCGGATAGGTCTGGAACTTGTTTAACTGCTCTTGATTCATCGTCTTTTGACGAAGCTTAAGCTCGTTGTGCAATTGCGTACGTTCTTGCTGCGTCGTCATCGTACCGCGCATGTTCAACAGATCATCCGTACTTTTTGAAGAAAGGTTTGCGCCATAAGCAGCGATGCTCAACAGTAATGTACTTAAAATGACAGATAGACTTTTCATGGTAGACTCCTAAAGGGATATAAGATAATCATACCAAAAAAATGGATAATGTGTTGACATTCGTTTAAGAACTCTTTTTAAATTAACTAGACATCCCAAATAAGATCCTATAAAGCTGATGGGCATCTTTGCTGCCTGCAAGTTCTCGGATAGAGTGCATCGCAAAGGTTGGCAGACCAACGTCAATGGTGTCGATACCAAGACGTGTTGCCGTAATAGGCCCGATTGTCGAACCGCAGCCCATGTCTGAACGGGTCACAAATTCCTGCAGTTTTATGTTCTGCTTCTCTGCCGCTAATGTCAAAGTTGAGATCGTACGTGAATTGGAAGCGTAACGCTGGTTGGCATTCACTTTAATGACAACACCTTCATTAATGCGCGGCGCATGGTTCTCCTCATGTTTACTCGCAAAGTTCGGGTGAATGGCATGCGCATTGTCACAAGAGATCATTATAGACTTGCGGGTAAGCTGGGTATAGCTTTCAAAGTCCGGTGTCATACGGCGCAGAACGCTCTCCAAGAAGCTTCCTGCTGCTCCGGAGGTACTTGCACTGCCGACCTCTTCATGATCGCTGCAGATCATCAGGTAAGGCTGTGACGACGCTACCGAACAGATAGTCAACAGTGAGACATAACAGCTAAGAAGATTATCTAATCTTGCTGAAGCGATAAAGTCCTCTTCGAGTCCGACAAAGGATGCTTTTTGCGTATCGTACAGACTGAGTTCATGTGAGAGCAGACTCTCAAAATCATCATGCCCCTCTTGAACCAAAGCTTCTTTGATCCATGCGCTGAAATCGAATTTGCCACTGGTGATAATAGGCACAATGTCAGTCTGTGCATTGATAGCGTGTTTCTCATGGACCTCACTATCAAGATGTATCGCAAGCGAAGGGATAATAGCGATCGCTTTTTTCAGATCGATCAACGCCTCTTGGATACCACCTTCACGGTCTTTATACGCAACGCGTCCTGCAATACTGAGGTCACGGTCAAACCAAGGGTTGAATAGAACCCCGCCGTACGGCTCAACACCAAGTTGAACAAGGCCATTTTTTTCAATGACCGGTGAAGGTTTGAGCTTAAGATTCGGTGAATCTGTATGCGCACCCATCATCACATAGTCATCATTACCCGGATAAGTAAAGGCAATAATGGAGGAAGCGTTACGGGTCACAAAATATTTCTGCCCTTTTTCAAGTACCCACTTCTGAGTTTCGTCAAGTTGAATAAAACCGGCATTCGCACACATCATCGCCATGTTACGAGTGGCATGAAACGGGGTTGGTGAGGCATCTAAAAAGCCTAAAAGTCCGCTGTTGAAATCTTCAATATTCATCTTTTATTTTCCATTTACTGTTTTTTTATTATCAGGCAGCTTACGCCACATCAATTGCCTCATACCGAGCCAGCTCATCAAGCACCCTGCTGACAACACGTATCGCCGAATCAATAACGACATTTAGCAATTTCGACA
>JAQIBF010000175.1 GCA_027859195.1 Helicobacteraceae bacterium | reverse complement strand
GAAATGCATGAAGGTTGTGAATTGATGCTTTCAAAGAGTGACTAGTGCCGGAGGGAATCGTATTCTCTTTTTTTCCTCAAGGTTTATTCTCTGTACGAGCAGAGAAGGAAATGCATGGGAGTAGCTTAGCTATGAGTCGTAAAAAAGTTGAATCCTCGTGATATGAAGTAATAAAAAAAGTTTGAACGTAAGAAAAGCTAGAGCCTTGTCAATCAACATAACTTCTACAAAAAAAGATTCAAAAATAGATAATAAAGAAAAAAAATAGATTATTAGTTGTATATGTAGCTTTTTGTAGGAAAATGACGGGGTTTTCCCCTCAAATTGTCGTTAGTTGTAGAAAGTTACGACCGCTTTGCAGAAACCGTTTTGCAAGATGGGCAGGGCCAGAAGCGAGTCAAAAACGACGTCCCCATCTTCGACGGCCGGGCTGTGGGTCAGGAGAGGGTAGCCTGTCTTCCACACCCTGCCGATGACGGAGTCCTCTTTGCCGTAACGTTTCAGTGTGTAGAATCCGGCGAGGTCGCTTCTCCTATCGCAGTGCCCATCTCTAAAGATAAGAGCGTCGCCCGTGTCATCAGGGATCCAGATCTCGAAACGCTTGGCGATAGGTGTCCCTTTTGAAGAGAGAAAAGTCATGACGTAGCCGTCCTCTTCGATCATCCATGCCGGCAGTGCAAGGGCAGTGGTGATCCCCTCTTTGAGAGCTTTTCGTGCACGTAGAAAGGTGGCTGAGGTGCCGAGGTCTTTAATGATGTAGGGCATACTTGTCTCCCAGACCATGCCCGGAAGTCCGTGACCGCGCATGATCTTGACATTTTTTGAGATCCAGGCAAAGTCATCCATCGTTCCGTAATAGCCATCGACAAGCCCCATCTCCCGGCGGCGTTCAGGATCTTTTGCCCAGATCTCGATAGCGCCGTCATGCGCCTCTTTGTCGCCGCAGAGAAAAAGGACGACGGCGTGAAGAAACTCACCGGCAAAGATCGGCATAGCGATCGCGGTGGTGATGCCGATCTTCTCGGCCATCTCGGTACGTCTGAAATAGGAGTCCTGAAGCTCAGTCAGCATAAGAGGGTGTTTAGCTGCCCATGCCTTTCCTGGCAGCCCTTCGTCATAGGAAAAGGTCATGGCATGACTGTAGGCTTCGAACTCTTTATAGGGTCCGTACTGCCCGTTGACCAGTGTAAGCTCTGTCTTCTCTCGGTTAGGTTCCCATATCTCTGTCGCTTTTATAAATGTACTCATCCCTGTCCTTGCGCCGTGTCAGCTTGCCGGTGTATCTTCCGCTGTATAGTAGTTGTCGTTGAGGTGTTTGTTCGCACCTACACTGCTTTTTGAAAGTGCCGCTTCGTTTGTCTCACCGGTACGGATGCGTTCAACCTCAAGTACCGGTGTCACCCACATCTTGCCTGAGCCGCTGCCGATGTCTTGCGTGTTGACGCGAATAGCCTCTTTGGCACGGAGTAAAAAGGTTTCGGAGGACAAGACGATGTCCAGGCGGACTTTGTCGTCAAGATCAATGCCGCCGTCTTTTTGAATAAAGCCAAGCCCACCTTTGCCGATAACCGAGCTGACGGTCACCCCTTCGATCTTCTGTTCGTAAAGCTCCTGCAAGACATCCTTGAGACAGCTGCGGTTAAATATTGCGGTCAATAGGTACATGTGAATCCTTGTTGATTAAGTTATCGATATATATGCAAGTTCCATTCCAGTGTTTTAACAGAGTGAACATTTTTGTCGTTTATGACAAGCAAAGACAAAAATGTCATCTTTTTTCAGACCGCTCTCAAAGATGAGATGGAACGGCAATTGCACCAACTGTTAAAAGACTAGGGCTCTTATAAGCGCCCTCTATTAAGGAAACGAAAATGGCTAGAGATGATTTGATCGGCGGCGGACTCTGGGAAGAGTACTCTTTAGAAGTACAAAAGCGTATGAACGACCCGATGCATATGGGTGAGATCACGGAAGAGGAGGCGGGTGATGACAAGTTGATCATTGCCGATTTCGGTGCAGAGAGCTGTGGCGATGCGGTACGTCTCTACTGGTTGATCGACCCTAAAAACGATGTCATTAAAAAGAGCAAGTTTAAAAGTTTCGGCTGCGGTACGGCGATCGCCTCTTCGGACATGATGGCGGAACTCAGTATGGAAAAGACCGTAGAGGACGCGCTCAAGATCACCAACATCGATGTTGAGAAAGCGCTTCGTGACAATGCAGATGTTCCTGCTGTTCCGGGACAGAAGATGCACTGTTCGGTCATGGCTTATGATGTGATTAAAAAAGCGGCGTCAATGTATATGGGTGTTGACATGGAGAGCCTTGAGTCAGAGTTTATTGTCTGTGAGTGTGCACGTGTCTCCCAGGATACGCTTAAAGAGGTCATTAAACTTAACAAGCTGACGACGATCGAAGAGATCACCGACTACACCAAAGCGGGCGGTTTCTGTAAGTCTTGTATCAAGCCGGGCGGCCATGAGATAAAAGATCTCTATCTGGTCGATATTTTGTCAGAAGTCATGGAGCAGCTTGACGCAGAAGATAAGAGCCGCAAGATCATCGAGGCAAAAGGGGATGGTACCTTTGCTACTATGGGTCTTGTCCAGAAGATCAAAGCGGTCGAGTCTATTCTCGAAGAGTACATCCGTCCGACGCTTAAAGCGGACGGCGGCGATGTCGAGCTGATCGATATTCAGGAGATTGAAGGTACATTCCAGGTGCTCATTAAGTATCAGGGTGAATGTATGAGCTGTTCAATGAACACGACGACGACACTTGCCGGTATCGAAGATATGTTGAACTTCAAACTTAAGGCACCGATCAAGGTGATCGTTACCTAATGTCATATGCAACAAAAGAGGGTACGTTTTCATACTTAAAACAGTTTCCCAAGTACAGCAAGGACTTCTACCGTTTTGACGATGAGGTCTTTGTCTCATCGCTCGGACTCGGTACTTTTCGTAAAGAGCCCTACCGTGAAGAGAACTATATCGTTAACTACAATGATTCGGTCAAGATGGCGGTACTCAACGGCATCAATCTTATCGACACCGCTATCAACTACCGCTATCAGACCAGTGAACGTGAGATCGGCGAAGCGATACAGGAACTTATTGCGGAGGAGAGTGCAACGCGCGAGCAGCTTGTCATCACGTCAAAAGCCGGCTTCCTGCCTCTGGACTTTCCCTTCCCTGAAAACCCTTACGAGTGGATCGAAGAGAATGTCATCAGCCCGGGGCTTGCGGCCAAAGAAGATATTGTTGTCGATCAGCACTGTATGACGCCGGCCTATCTGCGCTGGAGTGCGGAACAGTCGCTTCGCAACCTGCAGCTTGAGACGATCGACATCTTTTTTCTGCACAATCCGGAGATGCAGCTGGGCTATGTGGATTATAAAAATCTGAAAAAGCAGATCAAAAAAGCGTTTGAACTCTTTGAAAAACTTGTCGCCGAAGGGAAGATTCGCTGCTACGGGATCGCCAGTTGGAACGGCTTTTTATACGAAGAGAGCAATGCAGAGTACATGAGCCTGAAAGATATGGTCAAGATCGCCGAAGAGGTGGGCGGAAAAGATCATCACTTCAAATACGTTCAGGCACCGTATAACATCGCTAAAACAGAGGCCTACAATTACAGTAACCAACTGGGTCCTGACGGACGCTATTACACCCTGATGCAGGCGGTACACGGTTATGGTCTAAAGATGATGGGCTCATCGTCGCTTCTACAGGCCAATGTATTTAAAGCAAAATTCGACTCTAAGGTCGGCGAGCTCTTGGGGACCAGCGAACTTAATGATCTTGCAAGTGCTTTGCAGTTTGCACGAACGGGTAATGTCGTCAGCTCTCTTTTCGGTGCCGTAGACCCGCAGCATGTCGAAGATAACCTCATATTGGCCTACCTGCCTAACACCAAACCAGAAAATCTAGCCCAGCTCTTCAAGGGCGAACATGCTCTATGATGTTATCGTCGTAGGCAGCGGTATCTCGGGACTCTATTCGGCACTCTATGCCAAAAAGGCAGGCTTTAACGTCGCTGTTTTGACACAAAGCAACCCTTTTCGCTCCAACTCGGCGGTGGCTTCGGGAGGTATAAATGCGGTTATCAACATAGCAGAACTCGACTCGGTTGCACGTCATGTCAGCGATACGGTAGAAGGCGCGGACGGACTGTCGCATCTTCAAAACATCGAGAAGATGTTCGAGGAGGCGCCAAACATTGTCAAAGAGCTGAGTGAGATGGGTGTCGGGTTTGACGAAGATGCCGAAGGAAACCTGGAACAGCGGCCGTTTGGCGGTGCCAGTGCTAACCGTACCTGTTACATCGCAGACCGGACGGGTGCGTCCATCGTTCAGACCCTGCTCGTAAAATGCCGCGACGAAGGGGTGCATATACTCTCCAACCACAAGTTTCTCAACATCACCCAGTACAATGGGAAGCTTTCGGGCGTGACGGTCCTCCGCCGCCACAACACGCAGGTGATCGCGCTGGCCTGTAAGTCCCTCGTTCTTGCCGGCGGCGGTTATGCCGGTATCTATCGCGGTCACAGTACCAACTCTCAGGAGAGCTCGGGTGACGTTATTGCTGCGGCGCTTAGGGCCCATATGCGTCTGAGCAACATGGAGTTTGTCCAGTTCCATCCGACAACGCTCGCCAGTACGGGGGCCCTGATCAGTGAAGCCGCCAGAGGCGAAGGGGCCATTCTTGTCGATGAGACGCAGGAACGGTTCACCGATGAACTGCAGACCCGTGACAAACTTTCACGTGCTATCACGACGCACATGTTGAAGGGGCATAAGGTCTATCTTGACTTTCGTCATCTCGATGAGAAGGTCATAGAGACCAAACTGCCTTCCGCCCAGAAGATGGCGCTCAATGCGGCAGGCGTGGATATTCGGACCGAACTTCTGGAGATCACCCCTTCTGCGCACTACTCCATCGGCGGCATCTGGACCCGTGAAGACACCTCGACCGATATGCCGTTTGTCTTTGCCTGCGGCGAGTGTGCAGTTACGGGTGTGCACGGTGCCAACCGACTTGGCGGCAACTCGCTGCTTGAAGGGGCCTATTTCGGCCGTCTTGCCGGCCGGGAAGCGGCACGGGCCGCACTCAAACGTGATTTTCAGCCGGTGGATTATGCCGATGTCAACAAAGAGATGCGCCGCGTAGAGCTGATCGTCGAGGGTGAAAGCCACTTCAACATCAATGCCATGCGTAAAAACCTGGGTGAATCCCTCTTTAGAAATGCAGGTGTCTTCCGGAGTGAATCTACGCTGGCTGATGCACTCGAATATATCCACTACCTGATGAAACGCAGTTACGGGCTGCACTGTGTCAACAAAGAGCGTCATAACAATGTTGAACTGCCGGCTATTCTGGAGTTTCAAAATGCATTGACCATTGCGGAGGCGATGGTGGTCACGGCGATGCAGCGTAAAGAGAGCCGGGGTGTTCACTACCGCGAGGATTACCCGATGCGTGACGACAGGCATTTTGATTCGGCGTCGTATGTGCTGCAGCTTCAATACAACTACATGCGGGTCTCTTTTGAGAATGCGGTGCAGAATAATCTCTGGTACAACATCAAAAAGGCCCTGGGCCTATAACCGAACCACGCACCGAGAAGTGTTTAAAACTAATTAAAGGATGAACAATGGCAAAAGTAATGTTACGTGTCAATGATGAAGGTAAAACACTTTTTTACATCGCTAAGAGAGATATGGAAGAGATCATTTCGGATCTTGAGTTTGACACGGATGAGAAGTGGGGCGGTAATGTCACCCTGACTAACGGTGATGTCTGGTTCATCGAGCCTGCGCCTAAAAAGCTTCCCGATGAAGTGGCGGCTAAGATCGTGTCTCGCGGGGATAACTAGGCTTTTTTAGTTTGAGATTTGTTTTTTAATGGTGTTGATATAGCTTGAAAGAATAAGCTTTATCGACGACTACTCCTTTCTTTTTTATAATTCCTGACTTAATTACTATCAATATTGAAATGTAGGTTTTTATTCCATGTACAATAGTCAACTAGCATACTTCCGTGGCACTTTGAACTATCAAACTTTTTGGACTATGCTCATACTTTTTTAGCATAGGGATATTAATGAAAAGAACAACTTTTATTTCATACACTCTTTCTTTTTTTACGCCGCAAAAAAAAGAAACAAAAAAAGCTCTCGAAACGGCTGCGAGGTCGGCAAGCTGCCGACTACTTTCGCTTCAGTCGTTCATTCGC
>JAQIBF010000182.1 GCA_027859195.1 Helicobacteraceae bacterium | reverse complement strand
GTGGTACGCGTAAGGTTTTTTGATGTTACCGATCACATAACGCCCGCCGGTAGTCGTGATCACTTCCAGTGTCCCGACATCAACAACATCTTTAAAACGTTCATTGATGGGTTTGATGTAGATCGTTCGGATATCTTCGAGCTGAATGGGAAAGATCTCCCTTTTTTTGTGCCCTTTTAATATAATAAGGCGCTCTTCGGTCAAAAGACAGTGGTAATGCTTTTTCTCCTGGATCTCTTGTATATGTATATAGAAAGTCCGCAAAACAAGTACGAGCCCGATAACCCCTATCTCATACTCATACCCCACAAAGAGCAGCAGTAAACCCAAGGCATAAAGAGAGATGATACCGCTATAGAAAGTCTTGGATATCTCTGCCGCGACCAGAACCGTTTCACCCTCGTGCAATACCTTGTCAAGCGCCTTCATTATGCGCTCCTAAAAAGTTCCCATGGCTTGGATAATGGCTGTTTATATTTATCACTGAACGTCCCTCTTACAAATGTTCGACAACTTTTCATATTACATAAATAGACAGAAAGAAGAGCACCGCTAAAAACCCAAGTCCGTCTCAGACTAGAGTTTTTAGAGGTACTACCCATAATATATAAAGCTGACTCTTTTTATAATTTAGTATACTAAAATATATCGATATAAATAGACAACTAGAAGTTTCCTTTTCATTATTGGCTATCACGTTATAAAACATATGTTACTTTTCAGATGTTGTATTGATACGAAAACCTACAAGAAGTGTCTCTGCAGCTCTTTTCAAAGTGACAAATACAAGGACAAGTTGTGCTACCGGATCTACTTAACAATCTACTCCCATCAATAGAGCATTTTTATAGATGGGGATATTGGATCGCTTTTTTTGCTGCCCTGCTTGAAACAGTGATCGGTATTGGTCTTCTCTTGCCGGGATCCGCCGTTATTCTTATTCTTGGAACTCTGGCTGCACACGGTCATCTTGATGTTGGCGGCATTCTTTGGTTCGCGATAACAGGTGCCATTATAGGTGATAATATCAACTACTCTCTTGGCAAAAAGTACGGTGCAGATTGGTTCAAAAGGAAAGTATGGTTTATTGACGAAAAGCGCATTGAAAAATCCAAACAATTCATGGACAGTCACGGTGCAAAAAGTGTTTTTCTTGGAAGATTTATACCTAGTGCCAAAGAGATCGTTCCTTTTATTGCAGGCTCTGTAAATATGAACAGAAGAACATTTCTATTTTGGAATATCCTCGGTGCTATTGGCTGGGGGTTTGAATGGGTTTTCGCCGGCTACCTCTTTGCCCAATCGCTCAACCTTGCTGAATTATGGTTGTCGCGTGTAGGCCTGTTTCTTACCTTTCTCTTATTTATTGGTGTCATCTTCTATCTCTTAAAATTGCTGATCATCAGCAAAGGAAGACAATTCTGGACTGTTTCCGCCTCCATTTGGCAATCTGTCAAAGGAGCAGCGATCCATAATAAGCATGTACTTTTATGGATAAAAGAGCATCCCAAGATCATCGCTTTTAGCAAACATAGAATCGACACCTCACTATTTTCCGGTCTGCCTCTTAGCTTACTCACGCTGACATTCATCTATATATTTATTTTATTTGCCGGGATAGTAGAAGACCTCATAACATCCGATTCCATTGTTGCTGTTGATATCCGTATTGCAAACCTCATGGGCATCTTCCGCACCGATACTCTAACGACTGTTTTCACCTGGATAACTTTACTTGCCAAGAGCCAAATCATTCTTGGTCTTATCACTGTCACTATTGTATTCCTTTTTATATGGCGCAGATACACAGAGATACTTGCTCTTCTTGTTGCAGTAGCCGGCAGCGTCACTTTTACCTTTTTAGGGAAGTTGGCTTTTCATCGTCCCCGCCCGGAAACAGCTATCTATATAGAAAACGCTTTTTCCTTTCCAAGTGGTCATGCCACTGTTGCTGTCTCATTTTATGGCTTTTTAGCCTATCTTCTTCTCCGCCATGCTTCAAGCTGGAAAAGCAAAGTAAACCTGTTTTTTGCATCCATACTGCTCATTTCGGCTATTGGTATAAGCAGGATATACCTTGGGGCGCATTACATCAGTGATGTCTGGAGCGGGTATCTCGTCGGTGCAATGTGGCTGCTGATCGCCATCAGTATGTCAGAGTGGAGATCGCATATGGATACCGAAAAAAAAGCGAGAAAGCCTGTTCAGGCAGCCAAACCGATCTCCTTTGCTCTTTTATTGACGGCCATTGTGTTCTATGTCGGGTTTACTATGAGCTATCACTTGTCGCCCACCGCTGTCTCATCACAAAACAACAGGATTGTGACTAAAGCCGAAAATATATTTTCAACCAAAGCGATGAAATACAGCGAGAGCCTGATAGGTGAAAAGCAGGAGGCGATAAACTTTGTTATTTCGGCAGAAGATGCGCACGCCCTTTTAAAGATATTTCAAGATTCGGGATGGGTCATAAGCGATCAGGCAAGTCTCTCATCATTCATTAAACTGATTAAGAGCAGAGTCATGAAAACGCCCTATCTTTCTGCTCCGGTGTTACCTTCTTTTTGGAATGCCAGAATGCAGGACTGGACATTTGCAAGTTTTAAAGATCAAGACAAACGTACAACACAATACATCAGAATATGGCGCACTGACGTTCTGCTCGAAGATGGAAGGCATATCTACATCGGCATGGCAAATGCAACAGAATATAGAAATTTTGGTGTCATACCAAGGCTCTCATCAGATATAGATTCGGTACGCGAACGTCTCTACCGCGATCTCAATATGAGTGGGGCCATCAACCTTGAAGGGAAGATACATCTTGTCGAACCACAGATCGGAAAAAACGTAATCGGTGATCAATTTTTTACCGATGGACAAGCCTATCTGCTTTCAATCCAATAAAACTAAAAGTGAACCGATGCAGTTCGGCCGCTTATAAAAGGCCGAACTGTTCCCATGGCTTGGACCACTCTTCTAAAAGAGTATCACGAAACGTGTCGCTCAGAAAGAGCGCGCCCTCTTTCGGCGCTTGGACGAATACATACTCTTTATCGTCAAAGGTAAAACGCAGCGCGTAGGCGTGCAGATAACCCCGCTCCTCTTTTTTAGCCTCTTCACTTCTGGCATAACGCAGATCACCCGCTATGGGTGAGCCAAGGCTCTTTAGGGCAACTCTTATCTGGTGCGTCTTGCCGGTATGCGGTTTTACCAAAAAACCGCGTTCGCCTTCGCGCAGGGCCGTTGAATGGAACTGTGTAACAGCAGGATTGGTGTGCGTCGTCAACAGCATCCAGTCACCGCGACGGGCACTCTGCATATCCCCTTTGACCCACCCCTGCTTCTTTTTGGGTTTGCGCAGCGAGATGGCCAGGTAATACTTCTCGATCTTTCGTTCTTCGAACATCCGGCCAAACACTTGAGCAGCCTCTTTTGTTTTGCCAAACAGCACCAGACCGGAAGTCATCTTGTCGAGACGGTGAACCGGGTAGAGTTCGTCAAGACCAAGCAGCTCTTTCGTCTGGACGACAAGACCCGCCTCCTCTTCGCTGTGGAAGTTCATGCCTGCAGGTTTGTCAATAAGAAGAAAGGCATCATTCTCAAAAAGAAGTTCAATACTCTGCATCACCGTTGCCCACGTTTCTTTTCGTACTGATCAACGATCTTTGTCACGACGAGGTCAGAGGTGACGTTAAGCGAGGTACGGCACATGTCCAGGATGCGGTCAACGGCCACGATAAGGGCGATGTATTCGACCGGTAGACCCAGTTGGTTTAAGATAACGACCATCATCACCAGTGAGGCACTCGGCAATGCTGCAACACCGACACTCAGGGCCACGACCGTCACGCCTAAAAGTATCTGGTCGCCAACACTGAGATCAACACCCGCAAGGTTGGCAATATAGAGCACCGCTATCGTCAGATACGCTGCCGTACCGTCCATAGAGACCGTTGCGCCAAGAGGCAAGACAAACGAGGCTGTCTTGGTATCAACATCACCCATCTCTTCCACAACACGCATAGATACAGGAAGTGTCGCTGCAGATGACGCTGTTGAAAAGGCCATGATCGGTGCTTCTCGGACATCAGACAAATATTGGTAAGGGTTCACACGGCCGAAAAAAGCCAAGAGTGCCGGTAAAGTGATGATACCATGAAGAAGAATGACACCCACTACCAGCAAGATATAGGACCATAGACCTAAAATAATTTCCATCCCCTGCTCGGCTATGACGTAAGAGATAAGACTGAAGACACCGATCGGCGTCAATAAGATAACCCACTCCGCCATCTTTAGCATGACGTTGCTGACCGCGGTAAAAAACAGGTTCATAGAGTCTTGTTCCGACTGTTTCAGGTAGAGTGACGCTACCCCAAAAAGGATGGCAAATACAATGATCTGCATCATGGAGCCATGCGACAGTGATGCAAAGACATTGGTCGGGATAAAACTGAGTATCATCGTCTGGAAAGAGAACGGCGCTATCGTTGCCGCCTTTTCAAACGCCAACCCCGCACTGCTTACCGGCTCACCGACACTAAAGATATTCATGGCAATGATCGCTAAAAAGACAGCCAGTGCCGTTGTAAGGAGATAAAGGCCGATAGTGCGTCCGCCGATGGTCTTAAGATGATGCAGTGAACCTAAGCCCAAAATAGCCGTATAGATACTGGCAAAGACAAGCGGCACGACCAACATCTTTAAAAAGGAGATAAAGACTGTGCCGATCACTTTTTGTTGAAGCGCCAGTTCCGGAAAATAAATCCCAAAAAGTACACCAAGGGATAGTCCAAGAAGAACCAAGGTGTTAGTCGTGGCATATTTTTTGACTTTATGTATCAATCATTTTTCCTATTATAAAGGTAACGTGCATTGTACCATTTAGCGCAGCTGTGTTACAACATAGATATTACCACAGGGGAAAAGAGTCGTAAACCAGGAGTCTATTTTCTGGCGTTCTCTTTGACCATGTCAAGATAGAGGTTTTCAATCTTTTTTCTTGCCCAGGGAGTCTTGCGTAAAAACTTCAGACTTGAGCGTACAGAGGGGTCGTTGTAAAAACAGCGAACCTCGACATAGTTATAGAGCTCTCTCCAGCCGTAATGTTCGACAAGGGCTTCGAGTATTGTCTGCAGGGTCAAGCCGTGTAACGGGTTATTTTTGTGTTCTTCGCTCATGTTATTTCCAATTCTCTTGTTTTGCTCTGTGCAGTTTTTTATAACCACTCAGAAGTTGCTGATGCGCATTGAACCCGTCCAGGCTCAGACCAGGGAAATGAAGCCCGTGAAACTGCGTCTTACCCTGGACCAGGGCAACACATTCCTGAAGGGTTTTCGCACCGTACAGCAGTTCCAGACTCTCATTATAATCCGCATAGTTCTTTGCATCGTCCAACACGATCTCAAGCAGCGCCTTGATACATTGATGATGCTGTTTCTCTTGCTTGTTGAGCTGACCGATATGCAGGGACCAGTTGTTCCACTCCATCGCCTGCTCAAGATCCTGCAGTGCCAAAGCAAGCATTTCCTTTAACGTACCGACCTGCAGCGAAGCCCATCGCGTTCCGGGATCGGCTGCTACACCGATAAATTCAGCCACTTTCTGTGTATCTTGAAGACTCTCATCCTCAAGATTTTCAAGAACACGTTCCCAGCCCTCTTGACCCAGTTTGTCTAATGACAGGAGGTACTCTCTAAAGTGGGCCCCTTCATTATTGTTACTCCACATCAGATCTTCTATCGGATAGATCTCTGACATACCCGGTACGATAATACGGCAGGTGTAGACATCAAGGTGTTGGTAGTCTGCGATGTAGATCTCCAGCTCTCTTTCATGGATAATGTTGCAGAGATAGTCAAACTCTGTCTCAGTTGCGGCGTCATGGTTCCAGTCAACAAACTGATAGTCTGTCTCTTTTTTGAAAAAGTCATACGAGATAAGACCTGTTGAGTTGATGAAATGTTCAACGAGGTTATTGTTATCAGCAACCTCGGCAAGGTTAAACGAAGGGACCTGAAAATCATCAACCTGATCAATGCCCCGTCCTTGCAAAAGTTCTGTTACTGTTCGCTCCAAGGCAACCTCGAAACAGGGGTGAGCACCAAACGAAGCCAGAACTGAACCATCCGCAGGGTTCATAAGGGTTACGCTGATGACCGGGAAGAGCCCGCCCAATGAGGCATCGGCAACTTTGAGATTAAAACCGTGGGCCTTCAACTTTTCAATCGACTCTTCAATATGCGGGAAACGGGCAATGACATCTTGCGGGATCTCAGGCAAACTGATGCCGCCGGCAATGATCTGGTTTTTGACGTAACGTTCACAGATCTCTGCGAGTGCCTGCACTCTTGCCTCATTGACACTGTTTCCGGCAGCCATACCGTTACTGACATAGAGGTTTCCGAGAAAATTGACAGGGAAGTAGATCGTCTCACTGTCACTTTGGCGTTCAAACGGAAGCGCACAGATGCCGCGTTCGCCCAGACCTGAGTTAAAATCGAAGATGCTTTCAGGGTCCAGATCACCCTCCGGATCATAGAAATCCCAGAGCTCCTCATCCAAAAGACCTTCCGGCATCTCGTCACCGCTGTTGTCAAACCACTTTTCATTAGGGTAATGGACAAAGTCACCGCTGCTGATCTCTTCTCCAAGATAGTAGTCGGCAAAAAAGTAGTTACTGCTCAAACGCTCAAAGTACTCGCCCAAGGCACTGGCAAGACAAGACTTTTCAGTCGCACCCTTGCCGTTTGTGAACATCAAACCGCAGCTTTTCTCACGGATGTGCAGCGAATGGACATAAGGAACAGGGTTCAACCACGAGGCTTCTTCGACATGGATATCCCAAGCCTTTAATTTGTTGTGCATGGTCTCTATTGTTGATTCTAAGTCGCGGTCTTTACCTTTGATAAATGTCTTCTCTGCCATCTCTGAGCCTTTTAGATTAGTGGTTATGTTAGTAGGAGAATATCTCGGAGCTATCCGAGATAAGGAGGCGGCTAAAATTGTGGTTGAAGGAAAGGAATGATCTGCTTTTTACGGCTAAGAACACCGTCAAGCCAGATCTGGTTGTTTTCCAGTTTTACATTAAAGGCATTCTCTACCTTGCTCACATCATCGCTGACAACAAGCATTTGAGAACCCTCTTTCATGATATCTGTCAGAAGAACGATCATTGTATGGAGTCCATCTTCCTCTTTCATCTTCTTCATATCTTCTAAGATCATCTCTTTTTTATCATCAAGAGCAGTGATATCGATCATCTCAAGTTGATTCACACCGACTTTGTATCCATTCATATCAAATGGTTTATAGTCACGTGTATTCAAGTCTCTTGCCGACGAGCCTTCTACCCCCGACTTGACAATGAACATATCCATCGCAAGCGTTTTATAGTCTTCAACCCCAGCTATTTTTGCCAGCTCTTTCACGGCTTTGGTGTCGACTTTAGTACAGGTCGGTGACTTAAAGATCACCGTATCACTCAAGATCGCCATCATCATCATACCGGCGATATCTTTAGGGATCTCTACGTCAAAGGACTTGTACATCTCATAGACGACTGTGTTTGAACAACCCACAGGTCTGATCCAGCACTCAAGCGGTGTTGACGTAATCATATCACCCAGTTTATGGTGATCTACGATACCCAAGATCGTTGCTTCTTTAATATCGGCCGGTGCCTGCCCATAGTCAGAGTAGTCAATTATATAGACATTCTCACCTGCATATGAGGTCTTCAGTTCTGGTACAGTCCCGCCAAATTTGTTTAAAATGAACTCTGTCTCTGCAGAGATCTTCCCTTGACGTGTAGGTACACAATCCTCACCCAGCTGATTTTTTAGGTATGAAAGGGAGATCGCCCCGACAATTGAGTCAGAATCTGGATTAGTGTGTCCGAGAACGTAAGTTGACATAATTTTGGCCTTTTGTATTGGGCACCTCTAAAGACCCTAGTTGACTTCA
>JAQIBF010000001.1 GCA_027859195.1 Helicobacteraceae bacterium | reverse complement strand
GTTGAAGAGAAGTCAAGAGTGGGTGATTGGGAGATCGATACGGTTATCGGTAAAAACCATCACCAGGGGATAGTGACGATCGTCGACAGACATTCAAAGTTTACCTTGATGAAGAAAGTCCCAAGTAAACATGCGTACGAAGTGACAAAAGCGACTCTGGAATTGATGAGACCCATTAAACAGCATACGCTGACGATCACCAGTGACAATGGTAAAGAGTTTGCCTATCACAAGAAGATATCAAAAGCACTGGAGACAGACTTCTACTTTGCTCATCCCTATCGCTCATGTGAACGTGGGCTTAATGAACATACCAACGGTCTGATACGTGAATACTTCCCTAAAAAGACAGAATTCCAATACATCACTGACATGCAAATCGTTGATGTTCAAAACAGGTTAAACAGTAGGCCTAGAAAGATACTTGGATATAAAACACCTGCGGAAGTTTTCTTTGCTACAATTTCAGGAACTTATTCTGCAGCATAACTGTTGTTGCACTCTGTACTTGAATTGGCGTAACAATATGAAAACAGTAATAACAATTCCGCCATTTTCAAACAACTGCTACGCACATCTACCAAATCTACATGCCAAGATTTTTACATGTCAAATAAATCACACAAACTCAAGCAAACAACATTATCATCAACACAGTAGAAAATACAACCATCAAAGGTGCAAACCTAACCGCAGATGACACTCTGACTCTCAACACCAAAAACCTAGAAGTAGCTTCAGTTCAAAACAGCTCCAAATCTAAATCTCACAGAGAAGGTTTTAGTGCAGGATATGAAAATTTATCGTTGGAAGATGAAAGTTCTGAACGCTTCGACAGCATGGTCTTTGCCCATAGAAGTACCAATGAGATCATAGAGATATTAGATAAGATCAGCGCAGGACACGGTGCAGTCGATTCAGCAAGGGATGTGATCAAAAGTGTTTAAAAATGGAAACTGAGTGAGTCTTAAAGCTGGGAAGTTTATAAAAAAGAGGATAAAGTGGTGCGCACGAGAAGATTTGAACTTCCACACCCGAAGGCACTACCCCCTCAAGGTAGCGTGTCTACCGTTCCACCACGTGCGCATTTGTAGAGAATTTGTAACAAGTTTCGTAAAAGTAATTGAGGGCTTTTACAAACTTAGACGTGAGAAACTCACGTCTTAAAAAAGTATTGATTATCCGAGGTACGGGTTAGCGTAAAGAGCGATAAGAGCAATAACAAGTGTATAGATAACTTGTGCTTCGATCATTGCAAGAGCGATGAACATTGTAGTCATTAGTTTTCCACCAAGACCTGGGTTACGTGCAGTACCAGCGATAGTTGCAGCAGCAGTATGACCCATACCGATAGCTCCACCAAGTGCAGCAAGACCAAGACCAACACCAGCAGCGATCATAGAGTACGCTTTAAGAGTTTGATTAGCAACGTCTGCATCAGCAGCAAATGCAGTAGCAGCAAGTGCTAGCATCATTAATACGATTTTTTTCATTATATTTCTCCGTGTAAAAATCAAAGTCCGTTCGGCTAGCGTAACCTATCTGAATCGATAAGCCAGAGCCACATAAATGCGAGCCCTGTCCCTACTTAACACTTTGTATGCGGAATTATAGTGAGTAGGTCATAAATGTTTGTTTAAAAACTGCATTTTTTTACAGATGCCCTGATTTGTTGACGTTCATTCATAATTGGATGGCGATACCCAAGGGGGCAGACCCAGCTCATCTAAAAAGGCACTATATTTTCTCGAAGTTTTAGATTTTGTGAGGTTGTGCCAAAGTGAGTCTGAAGACGTACATCGGTACATCGAGTGGCGAATTTTGGTACAAGATCACGGAAGCTAAGACTTCGCGCGTCCCAGGGAGATCTTGCTCCCCTTAAACTCGAGTATTTCGACTTTTATATCATCCCCTATACTAATGACATCGGCAATATTTTTAACATGCTCATCTGAGATCTTGGAGATATGCAGTAAACCATCAATTCCGCCGGGCAGTTCGATAAAAGCACCAAAGTCTACAATACGTTTGACTTTACCATCAACAAGGTCTCCTACCTGGTACTCCACAACAGCTTCACGCTCTTTAGTCGCAATACCTTCTATATGTTTACGAGCAGCTTGGATACCGTCACGATTGGTACCGGAGACTTTGACCTTGCCGCCTTTGCGGTCTATGTCGATCGCGACTTCAAAGCGCTCGATAATATCACGGATCGTCTTGCCTGCCTGACCGATGATCTCACCCACTCTTGATGGATCTATATGAAAGATGTCATTGCTTGGAAGGTCTGCACTGAGGCTGATCTCTTTTTCTGCTTCAACCATGATATCGATGATATGGGCACGCCCTTCCCTTGCTTGGTATAATGCTTTTTGCAAGACTTCAAGAGATATACCGCCTAACTTTATGTCCATTTGCAGAGCGGAGATCCCCTCTTTTGAACCTGTTACTTTAAAGTCCAGATCACCATCATGATCTTCAAGTCCCGTAATATCGGAGAGAATCGCGTAGTTCTCCCCCTCCGAAACCATACCCATGGCAATACCGGCAACGGTGTCCGTCAACGCAATGTCACCCGCACGCATCGCCATGTAGCCACCGCAGACCGTCGCCATAGAAGATGAACCGTTTGACTCTAATATCTCAGAAACAAGGCGAATCGTGTTAGACGGCGATTCCAAAGTACATTCCAGAGCGCGTTTGGCCAGATTTCCATGTCCCAGTTCTCTTCGTTTTGGGGCACCCATTGGTGATGCTTCTCCAACAGAAAAGCCGGGAAAGTTATAGTGTACCATGAAGCGTTCACTCTGCTGAGAAGAATCATTCAGCGTCTCGAACAGCTGCGCATCTTTATCACCGCCAAGTGTTAAGACAACCAGAGCTTGTGTCTGACCACGGGTAAAGAGGCATGAGCCGTGTGCAGAAGGTAAGACATTCGTCTTGATATCGATAGGTCGTATCTCGGTGAGAGTACGCCCGTCTGCCCGAACACCCTCCTCCAAAATCGATTGACGCACCATCGCAGTTTTCACACTGACCAGTGCCATTTTGACATGCTCTTTATCCCATTCACTGTGTGTATCCAGGATCGTCTTACGAATAACACGAAGAGCATTTGACCGCTCGCTTTTTGCCATCTGACTGATCGCATCTCGAATCATCTCACTGTAGTTCTCTATAATATAAGCTTCAATGACGTCGGTACCATCAACCCTATGCAACTCCATAGGTATCGGCTCTTTTGCAAAAGGCTCAAAAGCACTTTCATACGCTTCATTAGCATTTGTAAGTGATCTTTGCGCAGAAGAGAGGATCTCAATAAATTCCTCTTCACCCAAAATATTGGATTTATAGCTCTCGATGGTATCAACACCCATGGCAGGATCGATCATCGGATCGATCATCGCTGTTGTGAGAAGCTCGATTTCAACCGAACCTTGGACTTTCATCTCTATCATCAACAAATCATCTCTACTACCTGCAACAAAGAGGTCCAATGTGCTCTCAGCAAGTTGTGACATGCTTGGATTCATGACCAGCACGCCATCAACCTTTGCAACACGACAAGCCGTTACAGAAGTTTTAATATCGATATCAGAAACAAAAAGTGCTGCAGAAGCGGCGTTGAGTGCTAAGGACTGAAGGTCAGACTCTGCATCAGCACTGAAGACCATAACAGTGATTTGGATTGTGTTTGTAAATCCTTTAGGAAAAAGAGGGCGTAAAGAGCGATCGATAAGACGTGATGTCAACGCTTCAAAATCGCTAGGTTTACTTTCACGTTTTATATAACCGCCGGGAAATTTTCCTGCAGCATATGCTTTTTCAATATACTGCACAGTCAACGGCAAAAACTCGCCGCCGGCAAAGTCGTTTTCATCGATGACAACGGTTGCAAGCATTACTGTTTTGCCGCTTTTCAGCCAGACAGAGCCATTTGCCTGTTTAGCCACAATACCTAGAGCGTACTCTTCATTTCTATTATCCAGATCTATTAATATATTATAATCCATTTTACTCTCCCAAGTACTGCGCAATTTGTTCATCTGTTACTGTATCAAACTCTTTATAGTAACTGTCCGTCTTAACATAATCATCCAAAGATGATACAAAAAAAATATCATCGGCTAAAGGTTCCAGCACTTCAAGCAGATCACTTGGTATCACAGGGGCCGCAATATAAACTGCTTTAGGGCTCATCGCCAACACCGTTTTGATCGCTGCCATAAGCTTGAGACCACTTTCAGCTCCTTCATCCACCAACATGATAGTCTTGCCCTTCATATCTTCAAAATGTTTACCTTTTCGGTATTTGTAGATATAACTGCGTATTTTCTCTTCATGTTTACGCGAAGCTTCTCCGTAGATGTAATCATACGTTATCTCAAAAGCCTCAACAAGTTTGTCATTAATGACGATCTCTTCATACTCACTCACTCTGGCAAGCTCACATTCGCTATTTTTAGGGGCATAGATACCGGCAGAAAAAAGAAAATCTTTTTGCAGTTGCAAACGCGTGTTGAGATGGTGGATGAGTTCAAGTCCGCCCGATGAGACC
>JAQIBF010000031.1 GCA_027859195.1 Helicobacteraceae bacterium | reverse complement strand
TCTTTCTAAGATCGCTTAGAAAGAACTTCTGCCACTGCTTTACCGATTTCAGCCGGAGAAACAACAACCTTGACACCTGCTGCTTCAAGAGCAGCCATTTTTTCGGCTGCTGTGCCCGCACCGCCAGAGATAATAGCACCCGCGTGGCCCATACGTTTACCGGCCGGAGCTGTTTGACCGGCAATAAAAGCAACAACCGGCTTAGTGATGTGCTCTTTAATATAAGCAGCCGCTTGGATTTCAAGGTCTCCGCCAATCTCACCGATCATAACGATACATTCAGTTTCCGGATCAGCTTCGAACATTGGTAGAAGTTGTTTGTATGAAAGACCAATAATTGGATCTCCGCCAATACCAACTGCAGTCGTAATACCAAAACCTTCTTTTACAACTTGGTTCGCACCTTCATAAGTAAGCGTTCCAGATTTTGAGATCAGTCCGACATTACCCTTTTTAAAGATCATGCCCGGCATGATCCCGATCTTGCACTCTTCAGCAGTGATAATACCTGGACAGTTTGGCCCGATAGTCATCATTCCGTGTTTAACGGCGAAAGCTTTGGCAGCCTGCATATCGCGTACAGGAGCACCTTCCGTAATGATTACAGCAAGTTCAATACCTGCATCTGCTGCCTCCATCACTGCGTCCGCAACAAATGCAGGCGGAACGAAGATCATAGAGACTGTAGCACCGGTAGCTTCTACTGCCTCTTTAACCGTGTTAAATACTGGCTGACCTAAGTGGACCTGTCCACCTTTGTTAGGTGTAACACCGCCAACGATTTTTGTACCATAAGCCATACATTGCTCAGCGTGGAAAGAACCTTCTTTACCAGTGAAACCCTGAACGATAACTTTTGTATCTTTATTTACTAAAATTGACATTGATTATTTTCCTTTCGCTGCTGCAACTGATTTAGCCGCACCATCACCTAAGTCAGTAGCTACAATAATATTTGGAATATTTGCATTTTTTAGGATCTCTGCTGCTTCTGGTGCGTTGGTACCATCAAGACGAACAATAACAGGAACATTTACATCTGTAATTTTTGTTGCTTCTAGAATACCGTTTGCAATACGATCACAACGTACAATACCACCAAAGATATTGACAAAAATTGCTTTGACCTTTGGGTTTTTTAGAATGATCTCAAAACCTTTTGCAACGGTCTCAGCATTAGCCGAACCGCCAACGTCCAAGAAGTTTGCAGGTGTTCCACCCATGTAGTTAATTGTATCCATAGTACCCATCGCAAGACCGGCACCATTTACCATACAACCGATCTCACCATCTAAAGAGATGTATGAAAGACCGTATCGTGAAGCTTCACGTTCATCAGCATCTTCTTCAGAGATATCACGCATATCTTCAATATCCGGGTGACGTCCAAGTGCGGAATCATCAAAGCCCATTTTTCCGTCAAGTGCCATAAAGTCACCTGATGCTGTTTTGATCAATGGATTGATCTCGATCATCTCAGCATCATTCTCCATGTAAAGATTGTAAACTGCTTTGGCAAATTTGATAAATTTACCCTGCTCTTCTTTTGCAAGACCAAGACCAAATGCCAATTCACGTCCATGAAAACCTTGAAAACCGATTGCAGGGTCAACCGCAACTTTAATGATCTTCTCTGGTGAGTCGTGTGCAACATCTTCGATAGCCATACCGCCTTCAGTTGAGGCCATAATAACTGGCATCTCTCTTGCACGGTCAAGAACGACACCAAGGTAAAGTTCATCAACAATATCGGCACCCTCTTCGATGTAAACCTTTTGAACGAGTTTACCTTCAGGGCCTGTCTGATGCGTTACCAATGTCATACCTAAGATCTCAGACGCAAGCTGTTTAACTTCTTTTAGAGACTTAGCAAGTTTAACGCCACCGCCAAGACCACGTCCGCCTGCATGGATCTGTGCCTTTACAACCCAGATTTTACCACCAAGCTCTTGTGCATTTGTCATTGCTTGAGATGGTGTATTAGCAATAATACCTCTTGGTGTAGGTACACCATACTTAGCAAAAATCTGTTTTGCCTGATACTCATGAATATTCATTTACTCTCCTTAATTTAAGATGGATGTCTACGCCTTAGGCGCGATCATCTCTTCTGGTTTTACATACTTATCGAACTCTTCAGCTGTCAAAAGTCCAAGCTCGATAGCTGTGGCTTTTAACGTTGAATTGTTTTTATGTGCAGTTTTTGCGATTTTAGCCGCATTATCATAACCTACATATGGATTAAGAGCAGTGACTAACATCAATGAATCATGTAAGAAATGATCGATCTTGTCTACTACTGGCTCAATCCCGACAGCACAATGGTCATTAAAAGAGGTGATTGAGTCTGCTAAAAGACGTACAGACTGTAAATAGTTAAGTGCAATAACAGGCTTAAAGACATTTAGCTCAAAATTACCCTGAGATGCACCCATAGAGATAGCAACATCATTTCCAAAGACTGGGAAAGTAACCATAGTCACAGCTTCTGCTTGTGACGGGGTAACCTTACCCGGCATAATTGAAGAACCCGGCTCATTAGCAGGGATCTCGATCTCACCAAGGCCACAACGTGGACCAGACGCCAACCAACGAACATCATTTGCGATTTTCATCATGTCTGCAGCAAGGGCCTTGAGTGCCCCATGAGAATAGACAAGTGCATCATGTGACGTCAATGCATGGAACTTGTTAGGTGCAGTAACAAAATGATGACCTGTAAGTTCTGTCAGCTTGGCTGCTACTCTTTCACCTAATTCAGGGTGTGCGTTAAGACCTGTACCGACAGCCGTTCCGCCAAGAGCAAGTTCACGTACTGGTTCAAGTGACTGTACCGCCATCTTTTCACACTTGTTGAGCATTTCTACCCAACCAGAGATCTCTTGACCCAGTGTAATAGGTGTAGCATCTTGCAAGTGTGTTCTTCCAATCTTCACGATTGATTCAAACTTAGCAGATTTGTCTGCAAGTGTTGCTTTTAGTTTTGCAATAGCAGGAAGAAGACGAGTCTCGACAGCGATGACTGCCGCAACATGAAGAGCCGTCGGATACGTGTCATTAGAAGATTGTGACTTGTTTACATCATCATTAGGGTGAACAAGTTTCTCTTTGCGGAAGTCACCGCCGAGGATCTCAGTGGCACGGTTGGCAAGAACTTCGTTGTTGTTCATGTTTGACTGTGTGCCTGAACCTGTCTGCCATACTACTAGCGGGTAGTTGCCATCAAGTCTACCTGCAAGCATATCATCAGCAGCCTGCGCGATAGCGTTGGCTTTATCAGCATCTAACTTGCCAAGGTCATGATTGACCAGAGCAACTGACTTTTTAAGATATGAAAATGCACGTGTGATCTCATATGGCATAGTCTCTTCACCAATAGCAAAGTTTTCAATAGATCGTTGTGTCTGCGCGCCCCAATAAGCATCTACAGGAACTTTGATCTCGCCCATTGTGTCTTTTTCTATACGTGTGCTCATGTTACTTCCCTTCAAAGAAATTTTTGTTATGAAGCGTGTCGATCAGAGATTGGACTGATGCACAAGAACCGGCAAACATCTTTTTCTCTTTCTCATCAAGCGTAACTTCAATGATTTTTTCTGCGCCGTTTGCACCAAGCATTACAGGGACACCGCAAACAACATCAGAGTAACCATATTCACCCTCTAAAAGGACAGCACACGGATGGATCTGCTTTGTATCTTTCAAGATCGCTTCGACCATAATAGATGTCGATTTAGCAGGAGCATAGTACGCTGAACCCGTTTTTAAATGACCGACTATCTCTGCCCCGCCATGACGTGTACGGTTTACGATCTCTTCGATTTCATCTTCTGAAAGTACATCAGTAAGCGGTACACCGGCCACTGTAGAATAGCGTGCCAACGGTACCATATCATCACCATGACCACCCATTACAGATGCACGGATCTGACCGCCGCCATAACCCAGTTTCTCTTGAATAAATGACGCCATACGAGACGAGTCCAAGATGCCGGCCATGCCGATAACACGACTTCGTTCAAAACCACTCTCTTTTAATGCAACATACGTCATTGCATCTAAAGGGTTAGACACCATAATAATAATTGCATCAGGAGAGTACTTGGCTACACCTTCAATGACCTCTTTTGTGATCTTTGCATTAATCATCAAAAGGTCATCACGACTCATGCCAGGAAGACGGGGACTGCCTGCTGTAATAACAACAACATCACAGTTTTTCAGATCTGACATCTCTTCAGCCACTTTTACAACGGTGTGAGAACGTACAGCTGAAGCAGCTTGAGACATATCAAGTGCCTTTCCCATTGCTACATCAATTTTATTGTCACGAAGAATAATCTCATGACATGACCCCAGCATCGCTAGTGAATATGCTACTGTAGCACCAACATTACCTGCTCCGACAATACCAACACGTTTTCCATGATTCATTAGGACTCCTAATATATTAAGATAGATGGTATCTCTTTAAGCAATACACTTAACTATTAGGTGCGAACACATAAGTATTAAGTATAAGCGCTAAGAAAATACCCGAACATTTAAAGACACAATTGTCTTTTGTAGCGGACTCGTAAGTGCGCTATAAAAAACAATCAAGAGGCAGAAGCCTCCTGTAATCGAAACTAGATAGCGTCGATGATTGCATTTAGTGTTGCAGATGGACGCATTGCTTCCGTCACTTTTGCTAAATCTGGGTGATAGTAACCACCGATATCTTTAGGAGAACCTTCAGAAGCTAAAAGCTCGCCGATGATTTTATCTTCATTTTCAGTTAGTGCTTTTGCTACTGGAGCAAATCTAGCAGCTAGCTCAGCGTTATCACCTTCTGCAAGCGCTTTAGCCCAGTACTGAGCTACGAAGAAGTGAGATGCTTTGTTATCCGGTTCACCACATTTACGTGAAGGCTCTTTTGAGTTATCTAGGTAACTATCATTTGCGATAGCAAGACCAGCTGTTAAAGCAGCAAGTTTTGCATCTGAGTGTTTGTTACCTAGGAAACGCAATGACTCAGCAAGTGCTAAGAACTCGCCAAGTGAATCCCAACGAAGGTGACCCTCAGCTAAGAATTGATCAACGTGCTTAGGAGCAGAACCACCGGCACCAGTCTCATATAGACCACCACCAGCTAATAAAGGAACAATAGAAAGCATTTTTGCAGATGTTCCAAGCTCTAAGATCGGGTACATGTCTGTTAAGTGGTCACGTAAAACATTACCAGTTACTGCGATTGTATTTTTCCCTTCTCTAACTCTAGCATTTGTAAATCTAGTTGCAACTGTAATATCCATGATTTGAATATCTAAGCCATCTGTGTTAAGATCTTTAAGATAAGTATTTACTTTTTTGATCATCTCAGCATCGTGTGCTCTGTTTTCATCTAACCAGAAGATAACAGGAACTTTCTCCATTTGACCACGTTCTACTGCTAAACGAACCCAGTCTTTGATTGGAACATCTTTTGCACGAGACATTCTCCAAATATCACCGGCTTCACAGTCAAACGCCATTAACTCTGTTCCATCTTCAGCAGTCACAGTCACTTTACCAGCTTCAGCAAGTTCAAATGTAGTTGGGTGAGAACCGTACTCTTCAGCTTTTTGAGCCATAAGACCAACATTAGCCATTGAACCCATTGTTGTTACGTCATACTGACCATTTTTAACACAATCAGCTACCATTTCAGCATGAAACATACCGTAAGTACTGTCAGGAATAACAGCAACACACTCTACCGCATCACCTTTTCTATTCCACTGCTTACCACCTTCGCGTACAACAACCGGCATTGAAGCATCAATAATTACATCGTTTGACGCATTGAAGTTTGTAGTGCCTTTGTCAGAATCAATCATTGCGATTTCTGGGTTATCAGACTCTACAACCGCTTGGAATGCAGCTTTGATCTCAGCTTCTTTTGCGTGACCGGCAATTTTTTTCTCTAAATCGCTCATACCCTGGTTAGGGTTAACGTTTAGTTCCGCGAAAGTTGACGCGTATTTTTCAAATACTGGCGCGAAAAACACTGTAAATGCATGACCGAACATAATAGGGTCAGAGATTTTCATCATAGTCGCTTTTAAGTGAATTGACCAAAGAACACCGTTTTTCTTAGCGTCTTCGATAGTTTTAGCGATGAACGTTTTAAGTTTAGAAACGGACATATACGTACCATCAAGCACTTCTTTGTCAAGAGCGTCAATTGTAGCAAGGGTATTACCGTTAAGTGCGATCGTCACTTTCTGTGCTTTATCCATAGTAACTGATTTCTCATTACCGTAGAAATCACCGTTACCTTCCATGTGAGCTACATATGCTTTTGAGTTTTCAGCAAATGGCTTAAGACGGTGTGGGTTCTTTTGGGCGAACTTCTTAACAGCTACTGCTGCACGACGGTCTGAGTTTCCTTCACGAAGAACAGGGTTAACTGCAGAACCTAAACATGTGCTGTATTTAGCCTGTATAGCCTTTTCATCTGCATTGGCTGGATTTTCAGGATAGTTAGGAATATCATAACCTTGATCTTGAAGTTCAGCGATACAATCTTTTAATTGACCAACAGATGCAGAAATGTTTGGAAGTTTGATGATGTTTCCATCTTCTTGTAATACAACTTCACCTAACTTAGATAACTCATCTTCTGCTAATCCCATTGCGGCAAGAACACGACCTGCAAGTGAGATGTCACTTGTTACAACTTCAACGCCTGCTGCTTTAGTAAACGCGTTTACAATAGGAAGTAGCGAGTAAGTCGCTAGTGCTGGGGCTTCATCAATTACTGACCAAATGATTTTTGACATATTTAGTGTCCTCGATTTTTAAGATAGGAACAGTTTATCACTTCATTTGTAAACTTGGAAGTTATTACACAGTTTTCACATCAAACTAAGGAGTAGTGTTTCATTTGGTAGCATGCTTTATATTGCTAATATGTGTAGAATAGTAACGTGTAAAATCATGCTCGCCTCTCTTGTTTTTCATAAAATAGAGGTATTCTGTCTTCGCAGGGAAGATGGCTGCACGGATTGCGGGAAGACTAACATTGCAGACGGGATCATCTGGTATACCTTTATACTTGTACGTATTGTAAGCTGTTTTATCATCCCGAATTCGCTTAGATGTGATCTTAATATGTGAATACTTCCCATAATTTAGCGCACCGTCCATCTGCAGCTTCATGCCCTTGTTTAGGCGGTTCTGAATCACAGAACCCACGACTGGCATCTCTTCGACAGATGCTGCCTCTTTTTGTATAACAGAAGCAAGTATAAGATACTTGTACCACTTCGCTTCATTATAGGTACCAAAGATTTTTTGAGACCACTCTATCATACGTTTCTCTGAACGTTGCAAAAGTAGAGTAATAACAGCTTCTTCTGTTATACCGAGAGGAAGTTTATAGGTGTCAGGAACAAAAGCACCTTCTTTAAAAGGAGACTGTCGTTTGAACTCACGTAACAGTATCTTATGATCAAGATCAAGCTGCATCGCCATTTGCTCTAAAAAAATATACGTTGTCTCTCCAGGGATCAATGTCACCTCTTGCATAGCGGCTTTTGCGGTAGAAAGACGCTTCAGGAAATCTGCGTGTGTCAACGTCGTCGTCCCGATGTTTATCCACCCCTGCTGAGGCATTCCGATAAAACGCATTAAAAAGGCATCCAAGGGAGAAACATCTATGTCATTGTCTTGCATGTGTGTTATAATCTTAGTAATTGATCCCTGGGGAACATACAGCACTTTTGAGGTCGTCAGGCCTAAATTTAGGTAGTACATGAACGATACCACTATAATCAAGGCTATCTCCAAAGTCCACTCTATCATCACCGATCTACTTATATTCATATCTATCACTTTATTTACTATCTATTTTACACTGCATATCGGTCTTAAACTAGACCAATTCATTCTACCCGGCTTACAAATAAAGCAATTATACATAAAGTGGGATGAAAAAATTGTTGTGGATATAGATTCCATTAAAATTACAAAAAGTAACACTGAAAGCAACTTTGACTTCAAGAGCCTTGATCTCAAAAATCTGCTGAAAATCCCCCTTCTGCTAGAGAGTATTTTCTCTGAAGTGCACATCAGACAGATCCAGATCAATGACACGAATGCTACATTTCGTTACAAAGAGAAGACGAAGGGATACATTCGGATCAATGGGCCGACACTCAACCTTATAGCTGATGTCGCTATGAATGACCACCTGCTGTTACTCTCCATAAAAGAGTTTACCGACAGATCGAGTAAAACAACGTTAAACGGCCGTATTGTTGCCAATGTACAGGATCATAGACTGTATGGTGATCTCTATATTAATGTTGCAGACGCTATGCCTCTTGAACTTTCACTCTTGGCAGATTACGATAAAGTACAGCTGTGGGGCAAAGGTTCTGAGGTTATTACAAAGTCCATTGATCCTGTTGTCAAAATGGCTCAACTCGGGCCATTGATCGAACCTTGGATTGCCGATTATCTAAAGGGTGAAGCGCTACATCTAGAGTATTTCAAAGGGACTCTTATCTATGATAATCCCATCTCTTTACTAGATACACTTGATGTAAAAGCATATTACACCAATGTAGAATATACTTTTTCACCCGGATATGCTCCTGCTATTTCGCCACAGGTCGATCTCTCATTCAAAGACCGTGTATTATATATTTACCCGAGACAAGGTACCTTTTATGGTCAGCCGGGAGGAACAACCTGGGTGAAGATTGATTTTGAAACGCCTTCCAATCCTCTTTTGA
>JAQIBF010000164.1 GCA_027859195.1 Helicobacteraceae bacterium | reverse complement strand
ATCTCCTAATAAAAGTACTAAATGTACTCTTATTAGGAGTAAAGTCGTATATAGAATGTGTGGGTTTCTCTCTATCGCCCTACGGGAGGGATAAAGAGAGCGATCTTGCACAGAATTTTCTATCCTCATAGCTACGGCTATGACTCAAGAAAAGTTCTGCACAAGCCCACCTCTCTTTCTTTTCTCTGAAGCTTGCTAGGGTTTTTAGAGGTGTCCTTAAGTCTGTTTCTTTAAAAGCATACTTATGTTGATGCCAAAGATAACTATTCGTACAGATATCCTCACCTATATACTTCTGATCGTCACTTTAGTTTCACTTATATTTTCAGGTGTACAGTACTATTTTAGTAGGTAAATGACTTTTTCCGCTACCGAAAAAGTGTTTTATCAGACAGCTGAAAAGATGTTTAGCAGAGACCAATTGGCTAAAGAAATGCTCTATCAGATGCAGAACTATCCTGCAATCGGCAAGCCGGTCACTGAAATGCTTCCAATTGATCTTATTACGCGCTATATCAATACCTTATCCAGAGAGTATGATAGTCTCTTTACTTGTAACTGAGATTTTACTCAGTGATAGGCCGGAACATATCATAGAGCGTGTCAACTTTGATGAAGAGGGATACAAAAAAGATGGCTTTACACTTGAGGTTCCTGCACATCTCTATAACTATGGCGAGATCTACAATCTCTGTATCGAAAAAGGAACGTTAAGCGAAGAGGAGCGTTTTAAGATCCAGGAGCATGTCATAATGTCGATCAAGATGCTTGAGCAGCTGCCGTATACCGATGAGATGAAACGTATACCGGAATATGCGGGAACGCATCATGAGACCTTGATCGGAACTGATTATCCCCGCACACTGTCCGCGGATGATCCTCCATACCGGCCAGAATTATGGCTATTGCTGATATTTTTGAGGTGTTGACGGCGTCTGATCGTCCTTATAAAAAAGGCAAGACACTCTCAGAAGCATTAAAGATCATGAGCTTTATGAAAAATGACCAGCATATTGACAGTGAACTGTTTACGCTGTTCTTACGTACGGGTGTCTATAAGACGTATGCGAAAGAGCATCTCAAACCGGAATAGATCGACGAGGTTGATATAGAGTCCTATTTAGTTTGATATATCTGGGCGGCGACAGGATGTCAAGTCACTTGGCATCCTGTCGTCTTCATAGGATACACCTCTTACATCATTGAACTCTATTTTTACTACTCAACAACCTGCCGAATCAACTCTAATAACAGTTATCCTGTTCCCCTGTTTTCTATTGGATAGTATTTAATTTCGTAGTAAGGTATTTATTATTCTGTGATATAGTTATTTGATATAAGTGAGTTGAACATGAAACGTTTATCTATGATCTTAAGTGCACTGCTGTTGAGTGCAGTTGCCTATGGGACGGATTTATCGTCAAAAAATACGGATGAACTGCTTGGTCTGCGCGGTACAATGGCGACACAGCAGGAACGTAATGCGTTGCATAATGAGCTGAAGATTCGTGAAAAGACAATGACGCAAGAGCAGCTGAAAAGTTTTCAGACCTATCCGCCGGAAAATCGTGTAAAAAAGTACCAAAACCAGGGTCAGGGGTCAGGGGTCAGGAATGGGTGGTGGCATGGGCGGCGGTCCAAACCGTTGAGCAATTAACGCCGATTTTGTTATGCTTCAAAAGCATCCTTAAATCGATGTGATTAAAAAAAATGAGTGTAGCCGATAGTAAAGCAAGATTTTCACATCTAATATCTTCGGAAAGCTTGCCATAAGATCTTCAAACAAATGATGATGTGCTAACAGCAAAGGAGCAGAGTATGAATCAAGAGTCATCTGTCAATATCTCTATCCCTAAGCTGCCTGAAACACTCAACGGTTTGTGCGAGATTGCCCTCAACTTGTGGTGGACATGGAATCCAAGAGGTAAAAATCTGTTCAAGCAGCTCAACCCCTATCTGTGGAAAGAGAGTGGACACAATCCCATTGCGATGCTAAAAAAAATCTCTCCCGAAGCACTTGAGGCAGCAGGCAAGAATGCAAGCTTTCTGAGAGAGTACAGCTATGTATACGCGCTGTTTAAAGACTATATCAATGATAAAAATATCTATAGCAAAGAAGAGCTGTCTCCCATCGCCTATTTTTGTGCAGAATATGGATTGCACCATACGGTTCCGATCTATTCGGGAGGGTTGGGCTTTTTGGCAGGTGATATCCTTAAAGAGTCAAGCGATATGGGGCTGCCGATGGTGGGCATCGGATTTATGTATCCCGAGGGTTACGTACGCCAGATAATCGGCGCTGACGGCTGGCAGAACGGTACTACGGAGCCGATCGAACAGGATGTGGCGCCGATTGAGCGTGTTTTGGATGAAAAGGGGAACCATTTTACGATCCAGGTACCCTTTATCGATCCGCCGGTCTATGCCAGTATCTGGAAGGTCAATGTCGGCCGTGTGACACTCTATCTACTCGATACGGATATTGAACAAAATGATCCATGGGACCGCCAGATCTCCTCCAGACTCTATACCTCCGATATCAATCAGCGCCTTCGCCAGCAGATCGTTTTGGGTATCGGCGGGTATCGCGTGCTTGAAAAGCTTGGTATCGAATACTCCATACTGCATCTTAACGAAGGCTATCCCGCATTTGCACTATTTGAGCGGGTTAGAAGCTGTATAGAAGATGAAAATCTGACGCTAGAGGAGGCGATCAGCCGGGTCAAAAAGACATCGATCTTCACGACACATACCCCTCTGCAAGCGGGAACCGATGTTCACAGTTTTGATATGATCAGCAAAAATTTTCAGGATTACTGGCAGCGTCTGGGAATGGACAAAGAGACGTTTATGAGTTTCGGTCTCAATCCAGACGATCCGAACGCCGGTTTTAATATGACCGTTTTTGGTCTCAAAATGTGTGACAACCGTAATGCAGTCAGTAAAAAACATTCAGAAGTCGCACAGAAAATCTGGAAAAATATCTTACCGGAGACGTCGAAAGAGCAGCCAGCGATCGATTATGTGACCAATGGCGTGCATCTTTCGACATGGGCAGGAGATGAATTTATTGAAATACTTGAACATACTCTAGGCAATCGATGGATGATGATGCAGGACGACCCTGATTTGTGGGGATACATCGAAGATATTGACGATGAAGTTATATGGAATATCTCTTATGGTGGAAAGGTACGGATGGTCAACTTCATCCGTGAACGCGTCCGCAGAAAATGGTCCGACGAGGGGATAGATCCAGTTGTTGCGATGGCAGAGGGTGTGATGCTCGATCCGGATGTGCTTACCATTGGGTTTGCCCGCCGTATGACCGAGTATAAACGACCTGCTCTTATTTTACATGATCTTGACAGGCTTGAAAAGATCGTCAATAACTACGCCAGGCCAGTACAGATCGTTTTTTCCGGGAAGGCGCATCCTTCCGATATCACTGGAAAGAAGATACTGCAGCATATTTTCAAAACTGCTCAAGATCCACGCTTTCGCGGCCGAATCGCGTTTATTGAGGATTATAGTGAAAATGTGGCGAAGCATCTGGTGCGTGGCGTGGATGTATGGCTCAATAATCCGCTCATCCCGATGGAAGCCTGCGGTACAAGCGGTATGAAAGCTGCGCTTAATGGCGTGCTGCATCTCTCCGTTATGGATGGCTGGTGGCCGGAAGGAAGTAATGGCAAAAACGGCTGGACTTTCGGCAGTGAACCCTCCGATGATGCAGAGGATGCCGCCTCACTCTATGACACGATCGAAAATGAGATCGTGCCTCTTTACTATGATGTTAGAGAAAATGGAATTTCACACGGATGGATTGACAAAATGAAAGAGTCAATGATGAGTATTTCGCCCCGATTTAGTGCCAGAAGAATGATGAAGGAATATATGAGAAAATTTTACGTTCCTATCTCGAAAGAGCTTCTAACAGAAGAAAAGAGTGAAAGTACGGCTGCTTCTTCTGCGGTACGCCCAGAACCTTTACAGTAAAGAAAATCTCTTTGCCGGATAATTTGTTCACCTCCTGGCTCAAACCCGCCAGCCATACCGAGCAGTTGACTCTCTAAAGGGATGAAATGGAAGCAGATCGATACAATGAAGTGAACGATCGACAACAAAGAGGTCGAGCAGCTGAACGTAGCGACAGGTGTCCCAATCGTTTATGATTTCGATGAAATGATAGACTTGACAAATTAAACAATACTAAATGGGAGCCAATAATGATGGAATTTTTAAAAAGAGCCACGGAATGGATTTTGGATAAAGAGGAAGAGATGGCCAACAACTGCAGGATTGATATAAACGATATTCAAAAACAGATCACGATGATCACGATCAAGCGTGATACGCTTGAAAAAGAGTGCAAAGAAAATCTTTCGGAACTTGATCATATACTGAAAAAACTTGAAACGATTAAAAACAAAGAATCAGCCTGTATCCATTGAAATGGCGTGTAAATGAATTGCACTATTGCTACATCAGTTCACACTGCAAAGTATCTTTCAGATATCTGGCGGAGACAAGACAGAGTACTTGGGACTTATCTGTCTTGTGGTAAGATTTCAGTTATATGAAGCAGAAAATTAAAACCAAAGCAATACAAATAGTCCAAAATCCTGCGGCCAAAAAAGCACTAAAATCGATCAAACCGGCAAAAACTCTCTGGGGATTTTTTGGGGTTGTGCTTTTTTTTATCGCCCCAGAAATTATCGGCTTTATTTGGGGAGCTGATATCACGGGATATGCTCAAACAGAGCTGCTGACTGCAACCTCTGCCATTGAACGGCAATACTATGATCTGCTGGTCATGCTTTTCAATGAGGGCGGCAGCTGGGTTAATCTTACCATCGGCATGGCTCTACTCCTCTGGCTTTTTTTTTGATAAACGTTAAAGCGGCAGGAGTAGATCATAGCGTTAGCACTCTTTACTGATTAGTTTTGTGCGGGTGGGATTGACAATGTTGTATCGGATAGGCAATAACAGTGATGCAGCTGTATGGGGTAGTTAATACATTAACTTCATATATCACTGCATGAATGATATCATGCAGAGTTATTCTAGTAAGCATAACTAAACAGCAGCGTAGCGTAGCCGTGTATCTTCTCCTGTTCAGTAAAGCTTTTACTTTCGGCTGTATAGATAAGTGAAAGCTGATGATTTCCGTAGGAACCGCCAATACCGCCGCCTATTCTTCCTACGACAGGGTAGGGCTCCACCGAGAGTGAATTTCCATCGCTGTTGCCTTCTAACAAAAGATCTCTTCCAACAAGACGCAGGTCACTTTGCAGTTGTAGATAATAACTATAGGGGCTCTTTTCTTTATTCGCATCACTGTTTACAGCAGGTATGGCCGAATCCAAACCCGGCATCATGACAAAGTTTTGCCCAAAGTCTTTAGGCAGATGTACGCCAACTCTATAGAGAGCACCGATGTCTAACTCTGTCCGTATGTTTCCAAGTACAACGCCGACACGAGGAATGAACACACTCTCATACTTTTGTCTGCTGAGGAGATACCTTTCATGGTGGTGATAGGCCAAGTTGATACCGGGTTCATCATGCAGCTGATGTTGCCATCCATCAACGGGGTCACCTATAATATTGTAGTGGATAAAACGCTGAACTTCTTCAGCTCTTGCAGACGGGCCGACAACCCCAAGTTGCAG
This sequence comes from Helicobacteraceae bacterium, assembly GCA_027859195.1. GTDB lineage: Bacteria > Campylobacterota > Campylobacteria > Campylobacterales > Sulfurimonadaceae > Sulfonitrofixus. The sequence goes on along the minus strand of JAQIBF010000164.1, from coordinate 13,267 downwards.
CTCTAAAGAGTCCAGACTTTTGGCACTGCTTTGATGGATAGCAAAAGAAGCATACAACCATCCGGCATAGGGGCGGTCATTTAATTGAGGATCGGGGTTGTTGAACTCTGCAGGCGTGTAGATCTCCTGGGTAAGTGCAAAACCGACATAGGTTATGCTCTTCGTGTGGTCAACAAATGGAAGATAAACTGAGTGATCTTTGACTTTACACAAAAGAGAGAGATCAGTACCGGCAGAATACCACCGATCGATTCTAAAAAATGCGTCGTTTTCAAATACAAAATTAAAACGTTCCAACTCTAAAGCACTCTCTTCCTCTGCTGATAATTGATGAAGGAAGATCAAACAGATTAGTAAAATTAGTCGTTGCATCATAGGATAAAGCTTTGTGTGTCTATTTTATAGAAACAAGTATAGTACAGAGTTGTCACTTTTAGATTACCAGTAAGCAACATAAGATACGTATCCGATGCAAACAGGCCTGTTATAGTAAAGAAAGCGGTTTCTAAAAGGGGAGCCAAGAGAGAACAGAAGGTTCAAGGTAGAGTCCAGCCACATGAACTGGTAAGATGTTTTGCACCACTACCCATATCTGAGTGTAAACCACGCTGCAAATAGTATCAAAAGATGACACCTTAAAAGGTGTCAGATTATTTAGACAAAATGGTCTGGGTTGTCGATAGGAACGATTTTTCGCTCAATAAATCCAAAGTGTTTATCAAGGTCGGCATTGTGCAGTAAAACCGGAACGATAACCAGTGAAGCGACAACCGCTGCCATCGTTCCAAAGATCAAGGAGACACCCAAGCCACCAAAGACAGCATCAGCGGCCAAAAGTGATGAAGCAAGGATAATCGCTGCTGCCGTTAAAAAGATCGGTTTGGCACGTGTTGCCGCTGCATAGGCGATAGCTTCTGTCTTATGCATCCCTTTGTCCTGGATCAATGACTTGGTAAAGTCGATAAGCAGCAGAGAGTTACGAGAACTGATCCCGATCAGAGCAATAAAGCCGATCAGTGATGTCGCGGTCAGAAAGAAGGTATCTGCTGTAAAGATATCCATTACCCAGTGACCGGCGATGACGCCGATAATCGAGAGGAAGCTTCCAAGCAGAACGATCCCGCTGAGAACAAAACTTTTATAGTAGATTACTAACAGTAAAAAGATCAAGATCAATGCTGCGATAAAGGCACCGCCAAGATCAACAAAAGTGTCAAGTGTGACTTCCATCTCTCCATCCCAAAGAAGCAAATAGGTCTGACCCGACACCTTCTCTTTTAGCTGGAGGTTAAACAGTCCGGCTGTTGTGATGTCATATTCACCGGATAACTTCTCCATTATCTGGGAGCGGGCATCGATGAGAGGATAAACTTGGGAGACCATATCGGTCTCAGCCAATACATTAGCCATCTTATGCAGATTTTTACTCATGATCATTGGATTAGACTTTGCAGCGTGCACATCAACGACTTCGGTAATCGGCACCATCATACCGTTTTGATTCATGAGACGAAGGCTTGAGAGCTTATTCTCAACAGATATTTTATTTTTGTTCGTGAATTTTTTGGTCTCTTCGCTTAAGGTCAAAAAGATAGGGATCTGGTCATGGTACTGCTCACTGTTTTTGACAGCAATGCCCATTCCTTCAAAAGCAAGATACAAGATGTCATTTACCTGTTTGATATCTAGACCGGATTTGGCGATCTTGACACTGTTGACTTTGATCTCATACTTGTCATAAATAGTGTCTTGCATGATGTCGATGTCAACAAGGCCTTCTGTGTTTTTAAAGATCGTCTCTACCTGTTCAGCGAGATGACGGATACCTTTGTCATTACTGCCGTAGATCTCAGCAACTACAGCTGCCATTGTCGGAGGTCCGGAGGGCGGCTCAATAAACTTGATATGTGTTTTAGGGATGATGGTCTCACAGCTTTTCTGAATGATAGGACGCATACGCTGTACCATCATGTAGGAAGGTTCATCTCTGTTATGTGCTTTGGTCAGGTTGATCACCACTTCGGCAAGGTTTTCAGACTGTTTGAAGTGGGAGCCTTTGATCAGTCCTGCAAAATCAAGAGGTGAGCCCATACCCAGAAAGACTTCTGTGTCGCGGACCTCCTTCTCTTTTTGGATAAACCCGACGACACACTCGCTGACACGTTGTGTCTGCTGAATAGAACTGCCTTCCGGCAGATCGATATAGATGTTAAAGGTGTCATTGTTTTTGCCCGGAAGCATCTTAGCCAAGACCATCCCAGTTGGGAACATAGCCACTGAGAGCAAGAAAGCGATTAATGAGCCAATTAGGATCATATTCTTCTTCTTTTTACTCTGTAGTCCAGCATGGATGAGCTCTTCAAATTTTTTAAACATTACTTTTCTCCTCCATGACGATGTTCCGGTTTTTTAAGTAGACGGACTGCTAAATAGGGTGTAAATATGTATGCCACAAAGAGTGAAGCGATCAAGGCAACGGGCACATTGGCCGGTATAGGTTTCATAAACTGTCCCATCATTCCACCGACAAAGGCCATGGGTACCATTGTCAAGATAATGGCCAAGGTGGCGATATTGGTTGGCGGTCCAATCTCATCGGTTGCCTCGACCATCAGTTCATCAGCATCACGATCTGCTGCATCGATATCATGGTAGTGACGGTGAATATTTTCGATAACGATGATCGCAGCATCAACCAGTAGACCCAGACTTAGTAAAAAGGCAAAGAGGGTAATACGGTTGATGGTCTGTCCTGTCAGGTAGGCAACAAAGAGGGTGATCGCTAAAATTGCCGGGACGGTAAAGGTAACGATAAGCGACTCTCTCCATCCCAGTACAAACGTCAGGAGCAACGCGATAATAACAATAGAGAGGACAAGGTGAAACACAAGCTCATTAACGGCTTCGTTAGCACGTTCTCCGTCATTACGGGTGATGACATAGCTGATACCGTGTTTGGCCATCTCATCCTTGTATCGACTAAGCTCTTCTTTCACCTCTTCTGCGATGATAACGGCATTGGTCCCTTGCAGTTTTGAGACAGTAAGCGTGACCTGCTCTTGAAGCGGTGAAAAATTACCTTTTTCGTCTTTGGCACTGATCAGTGCCGATTTAAAGTTTTGTTTGTTGTAAGAATCTTCTACGGTAGCGATATCTTTCAGATAGGTCGCTGCCCCCATATACTGGGCAACAATAATGTTCGCAATATCTTCTTTGTCCTCTATCGCATTTTTGACACCGACCATGATAAGTTCATTTTCTTGAGTACGGTTCTTGACATCAGGCACATTATAGGCGACAGATTGTACGGCTTGCGTAATCTGACCCATAGAGAGGTTATAACCCGATAGTTTATGCAGGTCGACCAAGATATTGTATTGGTGTTGATTACCGCCTTTTAGACCGGTTACCGCAACATTGTCCAGCCCGTTGATGTGGTGCTGGATCTCTTTGGCATAATCAAAAAGTGTTGTCGGCGCCATATTTTTGTCGGTAGCAAAAAAGGCCACACTTACGATTGGAATATCGATATCGATATCAAGCGGCAGGATAGTCGGATTCATTGCTGTCTTAGGAAAAAGGTCTTTGTTCTGCATGATCTTGTCATAGACCTTGAGATTGGAATATTCTTTCTCTTCTCCGATAAAAAAGGCAACATTGACGACCCCAACGTTGTCCATGGCTGAACCGTAGATATGCTCAACACCTTTCACCTCTTTTAGCTTACGTTCCAGCGGTTTGACAATAACCTGTTCGATCTCTTTTGCCGTCGCACCTGGCATTGCAACAATAACAGTTGACCCGCTGACGACCATCTGAGGGTTTTCTTCACGCGGCATGACCTCTAAAGCGAGATACCCCATGATTAAAAGAAAAACACCTAATAGCGCAGTTAAGGGGTTACGAATAAAGCCCTTTGCCAGTTTACCGGCACTGTCTGTAGGAACATAGTGCTTAGTTTTCATCGGAATCCCTTATTTGACTACAACAGTGGCATACATACCAGGGTAGATTGTTGTTTTAGTTTTGTTCTCAAATGAGATCTTGATACGAAACGAATGGGTCATCGGATTTGAACTTGGAATAATTGCAGCGATCTTACCTGTTGTGAGAATACCAACTGATGGAATAGAGACATCAACAGTTGTCCCCACCTTAATGCGTTTGAGGTCACTCTCTGCAATGTCGGCTGTGATCTTGAGTGAATCAAGGTCAGAGAGTACAAATGCAGGCATGCCCGGCATTGCCATCTCACCGACTTTGATGTTCTTGGCAACAATAACCCCGTTGTTAGGTGCTGTAATATGAAGGTATTGGTATTGGTTTTTCACCTCTTTTAACTGCGCATTGGCCTGTTCAACCTGCTTTCTGCTGATCTTGACCATATCTTCCATGTTCTGTGCCGCCAGTTCAAGATTTTCAACCTCATATTTTGAGACCATATGCTTTTCCAAAAGACGTTTGTGGCGTGCAAGGTTAAGATTGACATTGTTGAGTTGGTTCTGATTCATCTGAAGGGCAAGCTGTGCTTGCGAAATACCAAGTTGTACACGAGAAATAGCCGTGTCAATCTCTTTCGAATCGATAGAGTAGAGGAGTTCGCCCTTTTTAACAACATCCCCTTCATTGGCACCGACTTTAGTGACAAAACCCATAAAACGGCTTGTGATCATCTTCTCATTATCTGAGATAACCGTACCTGAGAGTGTTAAACCTTGTGCCAAAAGTGAACCGGCCAGTGTTAGTAGTAGTAATAATTTTTTCATTAATGTTCTCCATTTGCTAGTTTTTCTAAGGCGAATACACGTTCATTACGTTTGTTCTGTACTTTAAGAAGCGTTAGGATCTTCTCGATCTGCTCCGACTGTTTGATGACAAGATCACTCATCGAAGCAAGGTGCTCTTTGAAACGTTCTTCATAGCTCATATAGATCTCTGTGGAGAGTTCAAGTTCTTTGGTAAGGCTTTCTATCTCGTAATCAAGTGATTTTATCTCAGTTCTTATCTTGTTGACTTGAAGTTCGATCCCTTTTTTTGCAAGTTCAACCTGCACCTGTGTCTTTAGTTCATTAACTTTTGCTTCTTGGACTTTGTTTGAATCTGATCCGCCGCTAAAGAGGTTCCATTTAAGTTGGACACCTGCAGTGTATGAACCATTGTCAACCATGTCATAATCATTTAAGTTTACAGCAGAAGATTGTACGTCCGCTTTAAGACCGATCATCGGAAGATAGCCCGACTGAGAGACATCGACCATACGCTTTCTGATCTGCAAGCCTGTCTCTGCCTGTTTGATATCAACATTCTGCTCAAGGATCTGCTCTGTGCTAAGCCCACTCGCTTCGACACCAGAATCCGGTATGGTGATCTCTCTGATCTCTCGGTTGAGCAAGAAACTTAAATAGTCATATAGAAGCTTTTGATTGGCTTTCATCTCATTGAGGTTGCGTTCTACATTAGAACGTTTCGCTTGTACTTCAAGAAGGTCGATTCGTTTGGCATATCCTTCATCTATCATAAACTTCGTTGTCTTCTCAAGCGTTGCAATGTTGTTATGGATAGTCGTCAGGTTTTCGATGGCCTGTTCGAGCAGCGCCATGTCATAAAAAGCTTTACGTGTCTCATAGATCTTGGTGCTGACAGTCTTGTCTGTTTCAAGCGACTGCATCTTTTCCATAGAACGGCTGATGTCGGTATAACCGCTGATCTGGCCGCCGGTGTAGATCGGAAGCGTGTATTCAAGTTTGGTTTGAAAGTAGTTTGTACTGCCAGGATTGTTAAGGTCTTCTGGTGTAACTGAAAGAATATCGGGATTCGTAAGACTGAAGTCTGCAAAACCAAGGTCTCCAAATGTCGCTTCACGCGATGTCAGTTTAAATCCAAAGACATTGCCGGCATCATCAGAATTTGCAACATTCAAGATAAGGTCTAAACTACCCCAGTTCGTGGAACTCACTTGCTCTGTCTTCGCCTGATTGCTCTGCAGCTCCAGCTGTGCCTCTTTGATCTCAAGGTTGTCCTGTTTTAAGATCTCTATCGCTTCATCCAAGGTAAGAGCAGCGTCATTTGTGAGGGATGTCCCGTACAAAGACAAACTGACTGCAAGTAAACTGCTTATCAATTTCATGTATATCTCCTTCTGAAAGTAATCAAAATTATCTATATAGATTATATCACGGAATTATATATGTCACTTATCAAAAAAATATCACATTGACGGTTAAAATAGTCTAAAATAGCAATTAATTTCGTCAGAAGATGGGCATTTTAAGTCAAAGTTGTAAATAGGGTACAAATAGGGTAAAATTTCAAAAATATTTTATGAAAAGGCCTTCACTATGGCAGTAATCAGTATGGGTGACATCAAAAAAGGTGTCCGTTTAGAGATCTCGGGCGTACCGTATAGAGTAGTAGAATTTCAACATGTTAAGCCGGGTAAGGGCGCAGCCTTTGTACGTTGTAAAGTCAAAAGTTTCGTAAACGGTAAGGTTGTTGATAAAACTATCCATGCCGGCGACAAGTTTGAGGTTCCTAATTTGGAATACAAAACAATGCAGTACCTTTATGACGATGGTGAGATGTACCAGTTTATGGACAACGAGACATACGATCAGCTTGGACTCAGTTATGAGCAGTGCGAAGATGCAAGTAAGTGGTTCAAAGATGGTATTAATGTTGAAATAATCCTGCATAACGGTAAGGCTATCAGTGTTGAAGCACCTGCAACAATGGAGCTTGAAGTGACTGAGACAGGTCCAAAAGACAAGGGTGACACATCAAGCGGTTCTAAAAAACCTGCCGTACTTGAGACGGGCGCTGTTATTCAGATCCCTTACCATGTTTTGACGGGTGATATTGTAAAAGTAAACACAGTAGATTGTGAGTACCTAGAAAAAGTAAAATAACTTTTAAAAGTTTCAGCTTCGGCGCAATTTGTGCCGGAGTTCACCTCTCGACGTACAATAGTACGCCTTCGGGTTCACGTCCGGCACAACTTACACCAAATCTGAAACTTTTAACTTCTCTATTTTGCTTGTGCTACAATTAAACAAAATATTTCAACGTACAAGCAGTGCGTCTTCGGGTTTACATCCGGCACAACTTGCACCAAATCTAAAACTTTTAACTTCTCCCTTTAGTGTTGATAGATTTCGCTTGCTACAATTAAACAAAACATTCCAATACACAGCAGTGAGTCTTCGGGTTCACATCCGGTACAACTTGCACCAAATCTAAAACTTTTAACTTCTCTCTTTAGTGTTGATAGATTTCGCTACCTTTTTATAATTCATCCTTTTTGCTTGTGCTACAATAATACAAACATTGATAAGGAAAAATCATGCCAAAAGTATTAGTTCCATTAGCGACAGGTTTTGAGGAGATCGAAGCAGTTTCCATGATCGATATTATGCGTCGCGGCGGTATCGAGGTGTTGGTCTGGGCTATCAACTACAATATGGAGGTCGTTGGTGCAAACGGTATTACGCTGAAGGCCGAAGGGGTCGTTGACGGGATGAGTGCGGATGATATCGACATGATCGCTCTTCCCGGCGGATGGGGTGGAACATATGCACTTGCTGAAGATGAGAATGTGCAGAAACTTCTGAAAGCGATGGATGCCAAAGGGAAAGATATCGGGGCCATCTGTGCCGCGCCGTTTGCCCTTAAAACAGCCGGCGTGTTAAAAGAGACCTACACCTGTTATCCCTCTGTCGAAGATGAGATCAAACAGGAGGGGTATTTAGGCGACACCTTCCAAGTGGTTCAAACCGACAATGTCATGACGTCGCGTGGACCGGGCACAGCGATCTGTTTTGGTCTGGCTATTGTCAAAAGATTGATGGGTGAAGAGAAGTACAATGCGGTAAAAGAGGGGACCCTTTCACTGCATTGTGAATAGGTGTCTGTCCACGAATTACAGAGATTTTACAAGATTGTATATAGAAAATTGTATTCGTGTAATTTGTGAAATTCGTGGACGAAGATTCTAAAAAACTACTTCTTAAACTCACTCATATCGTTAACGATAAACTCTTCCTTGGTGAGTATTCCATCGCCATTTACATCCATCTGTTTAAAACGGATCTCTTCTGCTTTTATCATCTCCTCTTTCGTGATGAGACCGTCCATATCGGTGTCACTGTCACGAAAGACTGCTTCTGCCAGCTCCGGTAAAAAGGTGTAAAAACGGCTGTTGTAAAGGTCATCTTTGGAGATGGTACCGTTTTTATCGGTGTCCATTTTGACAAAGCGTTCATCAATGAACTCCATATACTCAGCCTCTGTGATCTGAGAGTCTTTGTCACTGTCGAATTTATTAAAGAGATAACTGTGCATCTGTTCATCACTGTAGTGCGGTTTGAGCAGGCTGCAACCGGTAAGAATTACACCGACGATCGAGGCTGTTATTACGCTTTTTAGGTACATTGTCTGGCCCTTTTTTCGTAAAGTATAGCTAAAGAGAAGAAACAAATTTTCTAACCTGTTCACCTTTGATGGCATTTTTAAAAAGTTCGTTCTTTAAGGCCATCTGCCCACGGCTTGATTATCTCATCACGTTTGGTCTCCGTAGCGAGAGGATATTGTAGATATCAGGAGCGACTCTTTGACGGAAACGCCCTTTTTAGATTCTTGGGATTATTGCTTGTTCTATTTTTTGGGTCTGTTTTTATAAAGAATAAGCAGCAGAAGAAAAAAAGTAAGCACCAATACCAGGTAGGGATCAATGTACATCACACCTATAAACAGTGCATAGACCACACCGAGCAAAATAGCAAGTAGTGTAAAGAGAAGAAGTGCCGTCAGTAAAAGAACAATGTTCCCATACTGCACCCGTTTATGATCGATCCATTCAAGTAAATTTTTCATAGATCAATTTTATCACATTCTTTGCGCCAGTCTATAGGGTTTTAACAATTCCTCTATAAATGAAGGTTCCGCATGAAATTACCGGCGATGATGGTACTTCGCTCTTTGAACTGACTGGCCACTTCGGGTGTATAGATGCCATCTACAACACCAAAAAAGAGGATGAGCCATTGATCGAAGGTCTCTCTTTTTAGGCCGTGCAGCCGTGTGTGCGGGGCAAAAGGGTTCCCTCGGTATGCGGTGTCGCCTAAAGCAATAGACGTCCAGAAGTTGGTGAGCAGTTCGATATGTGCTTTCCAAAGGAAGGTGCCGAGGTTGTCACCGAGTCTTTCGATAAAAAAAGGAGCGACGGTCTTGTCTTTTAAAATAAGAGTGTAAAACGTTACAACCATGGTCTGAATATTCTCTTTGGTGATTTCACTGTGTAGCAATTCTACTCCTTAATCTAAAAGCCTGATCTGGCGTTTGTTCGCCTTGGACTGTTTTTTCGTCCCGTTTAGGGTGATGTCTTTACGCATAAAGAGCGGCACTTTACGGCCTCTGTTTCTGGTGATGTCAAGCAGCATGGTCTCGATGACTTCGGCCTCGTCCAGCTTTCGCTCTTGGGTCAAGAAGTCAAAGATGTGCTGGGTCAGGCGGTCGAGTGAGATCTTCCATGTCGATTGGGTCTCAGCGTAAAGCCATTTTGAAAAGGCGGTAAAACCGTCATAAACTGTGGTCTCTTTAAAGAGAAGATCGGTGGTGTTGATAAAGTTGCCGCTGTTGTAGACCAGGTCCCAAAAACGTGCAAAACGTTTCATCTCCTGGATCTGTGCAAAGCTGATAAGGTCGTTTTGAAGAATATCATACGGCGGCAGGTCAGAGTAGATCATACCGGACTCTCTGTCATGACGCGACATCGTGGTACCTGAGAGATGTTTTAAAATACCTATCTGGATCTCGCATGAGGTGATGGAGGAGAGTGCTTTGAGGTTACGTCCAAAGCCTTCGAGCGTCTCGCCCGGCAAACCGATGATGAGGTCAACATGCATGTGCGCCTTGGTCTCGTTTTCCAGATAGGCAAGGTTCTCTTTGATCTTGTCGATCTTCAAAGGGCGGTTGATGTTCTCTGCAATGACGGGGTCAAGTGTCTGAATACCGACTTCGAGCTGCAATGCACCTGCCGGAAACTGGGCAATACGTTCTTTAAGTGACTCCGGGAAATGGTCAGGCACCACTTCAAAATGGGCAAAGTAAGGGGGCTCTTTTGTCAAGAAAAAGTCCAAAAGGGCATTGGCGAACTTCATGTTCAGGTTGAAGGTGCGGTCGATGAACTTAAAGTTGCGTGCTCCGCGCTGCCAGAGTTTTTCAAACTCGACCAAAAGAGCATCTATGTCGAAGTTGCGTACCTTTTCATCAATCGCTGAAAGACAAAACTCACATAAAAACGGGCAGCCGCGGGAGGCTTCGACATAGATATATCGGTTGGCAACATCACTGTCGCTGTAGTAGTCGTAGGGAAGCTTGATCTCTTTGAGGTTCGCCATAACGGGTGCAATGATCTTTTCTGTCGGCGGGGTACCGGCAATGATCTCTGAACAGAGCTTGTAAAAGGCAATATCGCCTTCGCCCTGTATGATGTAATCCGCTTTAGAGAAGTCAACACGGTGGGGAAGGTGGGACGCTTCTGGGCCGCCAAGAACGATAACGCTTTGCGGCGATATTTTTTTGAGTATCTCAATGAGCTGATGGACTTCAGAGGCGTTCCAGATATAGACAGATATACCGATAATACGCGGCTTCTGCGCTAAGATCTGTTCTGCAATACTCTGGACATTCTCGTTGATAGTAAACTCTTGGATGATCGTTTCGTCTTGAAGCTCTTGCATATTGGCATACAGATAGCGCAGGGCTACCGCTGTATGGGTGTAGCGCGAGTTGAGCGTGGTGAGAACAATATTCAAATGTTTACTGCTCTTTGACGTGTCGGGTCAAATCGTTTTTATAGAGGTAGCTTGCACTTTGGTAGTAGGTGATGGCGTCGTTGATGTCATCTTCGTTGTTCTCAATCTCTTTATAGGTGACGCTTTTGAGTTTCAATGCCTCAACCTCAAGCGACTTGACACTTTCGTCAGGAGAGAGGACCGTAAGACGGTTGTCGCGGTAGAAACCCAGTTTTTGGTAATTACCGACAAAAACCTGCTCTTTGAAGTCGTCAGCGAGAATGTTGTTGCCGTAGAACTTGCCTTGGTAGTTCCAGTTCATCAGTGCCATTACGGTCGGCATCAAATCGATCTGTGACGCCAGCTTTGAGACCACCTTCGGCTCAAGGATCTTCGGTGCATAGACAAATGCAGGGATCAGGTAACGGTAAAGCGGTACATCCACCTCTCCCGAACTTCCGCCGTTATGGTCAGCTACAAAGATAAAAAGCGTGTTGTCGAACCACGGCTTTTTCGCGGCATCTTCTAGAAATCTTTTAATAGCATAGTCGGTATAGTTGATACCGCTGTCACGGCCTGTTAGTTGAGGCTGGGGCATGTTGTTTTCTTTAGGAAACGTATAAGGTCGGTGGTTAGAGGTGGTCATGACAAAGCTGAAAAAAGGCTTATTCTGTTCAAACGATATGTCGGCCTCTTTGAGTGCTTTGTCAAAAAGATCCTCATCACAAACACCCCAGACGTTAGCGAACTTGATCTCTTCTTGAGCAAAATTGTTGCGGTCGACGATGTTAAAGCCGTTATGTGAGAAAAACTCATTCATATTGTCAAAATAGCCGTGTCCGCCGTAGATGAACTTGTTGTCATAGCCTTTCTCTTTGAAAACAAAACCGACTGAGGAGAGGTCATGGTTGTCAGGGCGCTTGACGATACTGCGTCCTGGGGTCGGCGGGATAGAGAGCGTTACCGCCTCCATACCGCGAACGGTACGGGTACCGGTGGCATAGAAGTTGTCAAAAAAGAGTGATTTTTTGATGTAGCTATCCATGGCAGGCGTGAGATCTTTAGTGTTGCCATATGTCCCCATGTATGAAGCGCTCATGCTCTCTATCATGATCAACATGACGTTGTAGTGTTTCTCTTCGCCTTGCGCACTGTACTGACGTGTGATATCTTCGAGGTTATTGTTGATGAACCGGGCATCTTGACGAGACTGGAGGTTTCGCAGTGTGCTTAGGACCTCTTCATTCTCGTTTGTCCTATAAAAATCATTATAGTCGAGTGTATTGTTGCGAAAGGCTGAAAAGAGTGAGTAAAGTCCATTTTTAGAGAGTTCAGCATTAAATTTATTGTTCGACATCGAAGTCAGGTTCTGCTGGTCTAGAAGGTTAAAAAAAAGCAGTGGCAAGATGAGTAAGATACCGCCCTCTTTTAGACGTGAAGGAAACCCCTTTTCATCTTTGAATGTTGTGTGCATTGCATGGGTCTTTTTGATATAAAAAGCAAAGAGAGCACCGGTCAGCAGCAATACAACGGCTAACAGGAGCGGTACAGGGTAGGACTCCAGGATGTTGTTGATAACTTCCGTGGTGTAGACCAGGTAATCAACAGCGATAAAGTTAAAACGCTTGCCGAACTCTTCCCAAAAGAACCACTCGCTGAAACCGTTGAAGACAACAGCGTATACAAACCCGAAAAAGATGACTATTGTGAGGTAGCGATGCCATTTTGCATTAAAGATCTTGTTGGGTACCAAAATAAGGTAGATAACAAAGGGAATGACATAATAACTGACTGCGACAAAGTCATAAAAAAGGCCGATCCCGTACACCTTAAGCAGGTCTAATACAGTGAAAGTGACATGACTGAAAGAGTAGCTTAATAAGACAGTACGTGAGATAAATGAGACAAGTATAAATGTTGCCATAAAGAGATAGACGAGGTTGAATCGGTGGTGTTTGGTAAAGAACAAATGAATTCCTGAATGCAATATAAGGGCAATTATACCCAACCCAAAGTAAAAGTGGCAGAGTCGATGGTGTTTATAAACTATAATAAAGGGCACCTCTAAAAACCCTAGCAGGCTTCAGAGGGAAGAAAGAAAGATGAGCTTGTGCAGAACTTTTCTTGAGTCATAGCCGTAGCTATGAGGATAGAAAATTCTGTGCAAGATCGCTCTCTTTATCCCTCCCGTAGGGCGATAGAGAGAAGCCCACACATTCAATATACGACTTTACTCCTAATAAGAGTACATTTAGTACTCTTATTAGGAGATATCCTTAGCTATGGCTAGGGCTTCAAAGGATCGCCTTGATTGTGAACTTCTCTCTATCGCTGAAGTCAACTAGGGTTTGTAGAGGTGCCCTAAAGCTATAGAGATTTATACAATTGACTTACTAAGAAAACACAGCCAGATTTAACCTCGAATGACTATAATTACTCACTATAAATTCTCTTAGGACCCTCATGAGCGTACAGCC
>JAQIBF010000007.1 GCA_027859195.1 Helicobacteraceae bacterium | reverse complement strand
TTTTAAAAGATGGTGAAATAGTTTTGGAAACTGTTCAAAACACACTGCACATTCAACAAGGCCGTTCAAACTTTAAATTGCCAACATTTAATTCCAATGAATTCCCATCATTTCCTGAATATGATAACAAACCAAAAATTCAAATAGATTCTCAAATTTTAATTGAATCACTTAAAAAGATCACACCATCGACAGACACTAATAATCCAAAATTTGAACTCAACGGTGCATTGATCGATATTAAAAGTGAAGGTATTAATTTTGTTTCTACAGATACTCGTCGATTAGCTATTGTAAAAATATCTAATACAAACGAAAAGGAACTCTCTATAATCGTTCCGAAAAAAGCAATTGTAGAAATTCAAAAACTGTTTTTTGACAATATAGAGATATATTACGACAACACTTACCTCATAATCAAATCTGATCAATACCTCTTTTTCACGAAACTGATCAACGGTAAATTCCCTGATTACACGCGTATTGTCCCTAAAGAGATCTCCAAGACAATGTTATTGCCAAAAGCACAGATGATCGATGCTATTAAACAGATCACTACAATTTCTAGTGATCTAAAAATAACATTTACTCAGAATACTATTCAATTTGAATCATTAAGTGATGATAATATTGAAGCAAAAACTGAAATAGAGTTCCAAACAGGATTCGAAACACCTTTTATGCTTGCTGTAAACAGTCGATATATTTTAGATTTTATAAGCCAGGCTAAAAACAGTGAATTCACGATTGGTCTTAATGAACCAAATATGCCTTTTGTTTTAGAAGATGAAAATTTTAAGACAATTGTTATGCCTATCGTTATTTAAATTTCTTCTTCTAGGTCCTTGTTGACCTAGAAACACTCTCTAATCAATTTTCTTTCAATTTTAACATATACATCAAAATGACAATTTAATCGATTATTAGGCAACGATACGCTAATATAAGAGCAAATTTTTTCACACACTATGACATAGTGAAAAAAGCATTGGAGTAGGCATGGCAGAACAAAATTACGGTGCAAGCAATATTAAGGTCCTAAAAGGACTAGAAGCAGTACGAAAACGTCCCGGAATGTACATTGGTGACACCGGTCATCGTGGTTTACATCACCTAGTTTATGAAGTTATCGATAATTCGATAGATGAAGCGATGGCAGGTCACTGTGATACGATAAGTGTCACACTGACAAAACAAGGCACTTGTAAAGTCACCGATAATGGTCGTGGTATTCCTACTGACATGCACCCAACTGAAAATATTTCTGCTGCAACAGTTGTTTTGACTGTTCTACATGCCGGTGGTAAATTTGACAAAGATACCTATAAAGTTTCTGGTGGACTTCACGGGGTTGGTGTCTCTGTTGTAAATGCATTGAGTGGTGACCTTAAGATGACGATTCAGCGTGATGGTAAGACGCATGAACAGAACTTTAAAGAAGGTATTCCTACTGCACCTATTGAAGTGATCGGCGATACACGTAAACACGGTACCACCATCGAATTTAGACCAGACCCATCGATATTTACAGAAACAATCACGTTTGAGTATGAATATCTTTCAAAACGTTTTAAAGAGTTGGCTTATCTGAATCCACAGATCAAGATCATATTTAAAGACGAGAGAACAGGTGATGAAGAGACATACCACTTTGAGGGTGGTATTTTACAGTATGTTCAAGATATTAATAAACGCGAGCAAGTTGCCTCTCCGTACAGCTTTAGTGACAAGATTGAAGATATAGAAGTCGATATTGCCTTTATGTACAATGACTCGTATGATGAAAAACTATACTCTTTTGTCAATAATATTCGTACTCCGAATGGCGGTACCCATGAAGCCGGTTTCCGCGCAGGCTTGACACGTGTTATTTCAACATATAACTAAAACAACAGTAATGCTAAAGAAAAAGATGTTTCAATTTCCGGAGAAGACTCAACAGAGGGATTGATCTGTATCGTCTCTGCACGTGTTCCAGAACCGCAGTTCGAGGGTCAGACCAAAGGCAAATTGGGTAATACCTATGTCCGTCCATTGGTACAAAAACTGACGTATGAAAGACTGACCAAGTATTTTGAAGAGAATCCCAACGAGGCCAAAGCTATTGTTCAAAAAGCACTTTTGGCAGCAAAAGGACGTGAAGCGGCGAAAAAAGCACGTGACCTTACTCGTCGCAAAGACTCTATGAGTGTCGGAACACTTCCTGGTAAATTGGCTGATTGTCAAAGTAAAGATGCGACGATCTCTGAAATATATCTAGTCGAAGGGGATTCTGCAGGCGGTTCAGCAAAGCAGGGTCGTGACCGTGTTTTCCAAGCTATCTTGCCGCTTAAAGGTAAGATCCTCAATGTTGAAAAAGCACGTCTTGACAAGATTCTTAAATCGGAAGAGATCACCAATATGATCACCGCTCTTGGCTGTGGTATCGGCGAAGAGTTCAATGAAGAGAAGATACGTTATCACAAAGTCATTATCATGACCGATGCCGATGTCGATGGTTCTCATATTCAGACACTTCTATTGACTTTCTTTTTCCGTTATCTTCCGAAGGTCGTTGAAAATGGGTATCTTTACCTGGCCCAGCCACCGCTTTACCGTTATAAAAAAGGTAAAAAAGAGATCTATTTCAAAGATGATCTAGAGATGAACACGTTCTTGATCGATAATGGTATAGAGTCGTTGAACGTTGAAGGTCTCGGCCATAACGACTTGATCTCATTTTTCAAGATGGTTGACCACTATCAAGGTTCATTAAATGCGCTTGAGCGTCGTTATGCACTTGTGGCACTAATTCGTCACTTTATTGAAAACCCTGATGTTGTCGGGCTTGACAGTACAAAGATGATGGTAGAGATCGAAAAGTTTTTGAATGGGCGTGGCAACAATATACTCTCTCAGCTTGTAACCGATGAAGAGATTCACCTGTTTGTACAGACAGAAGATGGCATGGAAGAGTTGAAAGTAAATGATGAACTTTTTACTGCACCTCACTTTACTGAAGCGATGTATGTTTACGAAAAGATCAAAGAGTGGAATATTGATTTAGAGGGCGACATTATCCAGATATTGGAAGAGGTCAAAGAATATGCACGCAAAGGCTCTTACATCCAGCGTTACAAAGGTCTTGGTGAGATGAATCCTGAGCAGCTTTGGGAGACAACAATGACACCTGAAAATCGTGTTTTATTACGTGTTAATATTGAGGATGCTGAAACAGCAAGTGATGCCTTTACTCTTTTTATGGGTGATGAAGTCGAACCACGTCGTAACTACATCGAAACACATGCTAAAGATGTAAAACACCTTGACGTTTAGGTCTTAGATGCTTTTACCAGAAGAGAAAGAGAGAGCACTTCGTTTTAAATTGGCTCTTAGAATAGGTTTACCTGTCTTCCTTCTATTTCTTATTGTCTCCATCAGTTTTTTTAGTGTAGAACAAAAAGAGCTTTCCAGTTACTATTTAGTTGTCGTTATTTCAGTTTTTGCAGTAATGATATATTATATATTTTATCTGATCTACCAAGGTCAGGAAGAACGTATAACCGACCCTATAACACACACTTTTTCTCGTGAATATCTTATAAACTATTTTGAAAAGCAGATTGATAAAGGCCACTATACGATTTTATTGGTCTCCGTCCGTAATCTAACTGATATCAACAGTCGTTACGGGGTAAAAAAGGGCGATAAAATCCTTTATGAAGTGGGACATTGGATCGGTACTTTCTTACAAGAGAAAGAGATCGATAAATTTCCAATAGGCCATTATAAAGGCTCTGACTTTTTGATCGGTTTGCCGGAGGCGAAAGACAAATATCAAAATATACTTGATCTGATGTGTTTGAAGTTTCAAAACAGAACGATTGATGAGATAGAGATCAGTCTAGTTTCGGCTATTGTTGACACAAAATACTCGCGGGACATTGATCAGTTAACGACACGTCTGTTTGATATCTCGGATGAAAAACTACTGAACATACAACAAGTAGATGAAGAAGAGATCGATCCGACAGAATTGGAATCTTCCGTCATTCATGCCATTCAAAAGCACTCTTTTTCTCTGATGTTTCAGGTTGTTAATGAAAAATTGACAGTCAGTATGCTGGAAGCGAGTGTAAAACTGATTAATGATGAGGGCAAGATCATTCATCAAAATAAGTTTATGCCGGTGATCGATCGTCTGGGGTTAACACGTACTTATGATGAAATGATTTTGGAGAAAGTGGTCAAAATTTCTGAAAATGTACCGCACAACCTTATATTGGCATTTTCACTTTCATCATCATCGGTACGACACAGCAGCTTTCTGGAGAGAACATTGACGGTGCTCAATAATAATGAGTCAGCACGCGGACGAATAATGTTTGTATTGAGTGAAAATGAGAATTATGACCATCCTAAACGTTATAACGAACTGCTTCAAACGTATAGACGTCATGGTATTTTTATTGCGATCGACAACTTTGGTTCGTTTAAAAACAGTATGGCCTTTTTGAAAGAGCTTAAAGTAGATGTACTTCGGTTTGACAACAATTATGGCAAGCATATAAAAGAAATCGAGTACCAGAAAATAGTTAAAGGTCTTAATGTTATTGCCCAAGGATTAGGACTCCGGAGCTGGATTCGTATGGTTGAAGATGAGACAGAAAAAAAAATTGTAAGGTCATTGGGAATTGACTTCATTCAAGGTAACTATCTGGGTAAAATTTCATTATTGGAAGAGTTAGAGATACTTAAGTAGGAAAAGGTTTATAAATGAAATATGGCGAAAAAATTGTAAATGAGTTTGATGTTGAAAAAGATTTTGAGATCTGGCCAAACGCACATAAGAGAGATTATCTTATTAAAATGACATTGCCGGAGTTTTCATGTCTCTGTCCACGCAGCGGCTATCCTGACTATGCAACAATATATCTTGAGTATACACCGGACGAATATGTCGTTGAATTAAAAGCGATGAAACTTTATATAAACTCGTTTCGCGATAAACATGTCTCACATGAAAACAGTGCAAATGAGATCTATGAACTTTTAGAACGTAAACTCAAACCTAAATATCTGAAAATTGTTGCGGACTATAACCCGCGCGGGAATGTTCATACTGTTATAGAAATAGACAGTTCAAAGATGGCAAAAGCCTGATTGTATTAAAGTGAGCTTTGCTTTTTCGGATTTATAACGCTGTCAAAATTTACGTTACGTTTACATTCAATAAAACTAAGAACGCAGCTAACTAGAACACGGAACTATTAGATGATATAATTCCGTCATAACTGTAACTAAAACGTTACTTTCAAGGACCGACAATATGGATATCCACACAGTTAAAAAGATGGAAAAAAAAGCAGTCGAGAGTTCTCAGACCGACTTTTTACGTATGGGCGTGGCATTTGTATTTCTAACGATAGTCTTATGGTATGCATTTGCTATTGACCAGGGAGCAGCCAATCATGCATTTTTAGCGATTGCAGCACTTTTTGGGGCCTACATGGCGCTGAATATTGGCGCTAACGATGTTGCTAATAATGTTGGTCCTGCTGTTGGTTCTAAAGCCCTTACGATGGGAGGGGCGATCATAATTGCGGCTATTTTTGAAGCGAGCGGCGCGATCATTGCCGGCGGTGAAGTTGTCAGCACGATTAAAAAAGGGATCATTGACCCCGCACTATTTGTTAACACGCAACAGTTTATATGGGCAATGACAGCATCTCTTCTGGCCGGTGGTCTTTGGCTGAATATCGCTACAAAAGTGGGTGCTCCGGTCTCTACCACGCACTCTATAGTCGGCGGTGTTATGGGCGGTGGTATTGCAGCTGCAGGCTTTAGTATTGTCTCGTGGGGGACAATGGGTAAAATAGCGGCTTCATGGATTATCTCACCTGTTTTAGGTGCTGTGATTGCTGCCCTCTTCCTTTATACCATCAAGAAAACGATCATTTATAAAGAAGACAGATTGACAGCGATGCGCAAGATGGTGCCGATCTATGTATCGTTAATGGCCTTTGCTTTTGCAACGTATTTGACCCTTAAAGGACTCAAAAAAATCTGGCCTAGTATTATGGACACCGCCAATGCAATCTTCCCTTTTGCTTTAGAAGTGACTAAGGAACCGAGCCTATTGCAGGCTCTGACGATTGGTCTGATTACTGCCGTTATTACCTATGTTATTGTCAAACCACAGGTGGCAAGAGCCTCTTTGAAGCTTGGAAACAGTGTTAAAGATGCCAATTCCCTCTTTACGATTCCCCTTATTTTTGCTGCAGCACTGCTCAGTTTTGCACACGGTGCAAACGATGTTGCAAATGCTGTCGGGCCATTAGCAGCGGTGGCTGATGCTATTCAGAGCAGCGGTATTTCTACTAAAGCAGCTATTCCTATGTGGGTTATGTTAGTGGGTGCTGTCGGTATCTCTCTGGGTCTTGCTCTTTATGGTCCTAAACTTATTCGCACGGTGGGCAGTGAGATTACTGAGCTCAATCAGATCCGTGCTTATGCTATTGCAATGGCAGCCGCGATCACAGTTATTATCGCTTCTCAACTAGGTCTTCCAGTCAGTTCGACGCATATTGCGATCGGCGGTATCTTTGGTGTCGGTTTTCTACGTGAATTCCTTTCGACTACGACTGAACAAGAGCGTATTGAAGCAGAAGAGCAGCAGTTAGCAGAAGATAAAGTGATAAAAAAATCACTTAAAAGCGAGATGAAAGAGCTTAAAGCCCAAGAGGTAAAAACAGAAGAGAACCTCGCGCGTATGTCAGAACTCAAGATACTGATAGACGAAGAAGAAGCAAAAATCGAAATTGAGAAAAAAAGTCTTAAACGTGCAAAAAAAGCAAAATATGTTAAGCGCAGCGCTATTATGAAAATTGTTGCCGCCTGGATTATTACTGTTCCGGCAGCAGCAATACTTTCAGCGGTTATCTTTTATATCATTGAGGGGGTCATGTCTTAACGACATCCCCCTTTACCATCGTATAGTTTGTACAAGAACGCCTCTGCATCACCCTTTTTCCAGCTCTTTTTTAAAACGATCTATTTTTGCGATCAACTTCATAAAAACTCTTTTTGTCTTTTTCCCCATCGTAGTAATCATTTATAATCCTTTTATGTAATAATAGGCGTACAAAATAACCCATTGATTACACTTTCTTATGTCTCTGTAACCGTTATGTTACATAGGCGAGGTAAAATCGCGGCAATAAATGCAGATAAGGAGCACTATGCTACCAAAGTACGAACAGAAAATCAAAAATATTCAGAGTATGATCGCAGAGCTTATGGGACAAGTCGTTGAGGCAAACAAGATCACTCTTGAAGCGTATAAAGTGCATGATAATGCACAATATGACGCCGTCAGGAATGTTCTTAAATCGATTGATTCCGAGGCAAATGCTATTGACAATGAGATCGTTAAGACCTTTGCTCTTTTTGGACCGGAAGCCCAGGAATTACGTATGCTGGTTGCCTACCTCAAACTGACGAACGAACTTCTTCGTATTGCAGAAGGAACCAAAAAGTATGCCAGTCGCATGCGTGAGCATTGTGAAGGTGAGTGTAACCTTGCACCCTTTGATGACATTGTTATCAAACTGCATACTACCGCTCTTAATGCAATGGAATACATTGAAGAGTGTTTCAACAAACCGGGCGAGTGCAATGTTGAAGAACTCTACCGCAAGATCATGGTTGAAGAGAGTAAAAATGATGATCTTTTCAGTATATTAGAAAAAGAGATCATGACGGAGATCATGGGAGAGCAAGAGCTTTCAGTCGAATACGTTCGTATACTTGGTACACTACGTAAACTTGAACGTGCTTGTGATCGTGCTGTCAATATAGCAAGTTTGTTGCTTTATGCAGCAAAAGGCGGAGAGATAAACATCTACTAAAGATCATCCCGGTTGTAGGTATTTTGAGGAGTTAAGATGAGTGCTTTTATTGTTATTGTAGAAGATGAGGAAGATATATTGGAACTCATTGAATACAACCTTGAAAAAGAGGGCTTTGACACCATCGGTTTTACAAGCACTAAAAATGTTGGACAGCTCTTGGAAGAAGAGTCTGTTGATCTGCTTATTATGGACCGTAACCTTCCCGGTGTGGAAGGGAGTGAGTTTGTTGCTCAGATGCGTAACGTGGGTGTCGAGACCCCTGTCATCTACCTGACTGCCAAAAACAAAGAGAGCGACATCGAAGAGGGTTTTGACCGTGGTGGTGATGACTACATTACCAAACCTTTCAACATGAAAGAGCTTGTTCTACGTATTAAAGCGGTTCTCAAACGTACCAAAAAAGACAAAACAGAAGGTAAGATGATCTACCGAGATATTGTTTTGGATCTTGGTTCCAGAGAGCTCTTTATTGAAAACAAAAACATCGAACTTACAAAGCTTGAGTTCGACCTGTTGCACACTCTTATCAGTAATCAAAACATCGTCTTGGATCGTGACTATCTGCTAGAACATGTCTGGGGCAGTGATGCGATCTATCAGGACCGGACCGTTAATGTAGCGATCAACCGTCTTAAAGAGAAGATCGATCCTGATAAATCCAAAGAGTATATTAAAACGGTAAGAGGTGTAGGTTACACACTGTGCTAAAACTTCACCACTTCTTTTTTGCCAATGTTGTTGGCCTTTTTATGGCGACAATGATCGTTTCATCGGTTATCAGCTATTACACACTTAAATCTTTTGTGATCTCTGAAAACACCAAACAGCTGGAACAGAGTATTGCCTTGATGCAGATGCAGCCATACCATATGAGTGACCTCGACCGTATAGCAGCCAATACAGAGGCCGCTATACAAGAGCGTGTCACTTTTATTGCTGAAGATGGCACTGTCGAGGCTGACAGTAGCAGTGACAAGTTCATAATGGAAAACCATGCACACCGTTATGAGATCATGCAGGCCAGACGAGACGGGTTGGGTATCGATATCCGGTACTCAACGACGACTCATATTCACTATCTTTACGTTGCCAAGAAGATACTGGTTGATGACCAGGTCATCTATCTTAGACTGGCCACACCGCTCAACACTATCATGTCAAATTTCTACACACTCTGGTCGCGTTTGATTGTGATCTTTATTATCTTTATAATTATAGGGCTTGCCGCTGCCTATCAGATGAGCAAACGGGTGCGTTATGACATTGAGCAGATCGTCAAATATTTGGATGAGATCTCCAATAAAAACTATAAAGCGGTTCTCAAGACACAATATTTTAAAGAGTTTTTGCATATTGCTCTGAACCTCAAAGACCTTGCTAAAAAGTTGGCCACAAGGGATAAACAAAAACGTAAATATACTGCCAAATTGCGCCTGGTCAACAAACAGCGTAACGACATTCTCTCTGCAATCTCGCATGAGTTTAAAAACCCTCTTGCCTCGATAATGGGGTATGCAGACACACTTTTGGACGATCCAAATGTCAACCCGAAGATCCGAGTACGGTTCTTAGACAAGATCCTCTCCAATGCACGAAAGATCTCTTACATGATCGACCGCCTTGCGCTGTCCGTGAAACTGGAAAACAATGATCTGCAAGTTCATCCCATGACATTTAACATTGCTGATCTGATTCAAGATGTCATTCTCAACCTCTCAACAAAATACCGTGACAGAGAGATCCATTTTAATGGTGAAGATTGCGTTGTGACGGCCGATAAAGATATGTTGGACAATGTTTTGACCAATCTTGTGGATAATGCGCTTAAATACTCTGACGAGGATGTAACGATCAGTCTTATCGATTCTAAGTTAATGGTGACAGATAGGGGAATGGGGATCAGTGAAAGCGAAATCGACAAAGTAGCGTCCAAATTCTACCGTGTTCACAAAAACACCTGGGATAACTCCATGGGTCTGGGTCTGGCTATTGTCAGTTATATATTGAAACTTCATGACTCTGAGTTGATCATCGAAAGCAAGGTCGGCGAAGGTTCACATTTTGGTTTCTCTCTTAAAAATATGATAAAAGCTGCTTAAGGGCAGCTCTAAAAGCTTTTTGGCACTTTGCACCTCTAAAATACGCTAAAATAATCTAATGATAAACCTGCCTGAATCATTAGACCCCATAATCAACGACCTTATAAAAAAAGAGTATCGTCCTGTCGTTGTCGGTGGTTTTATACGTGATTCCCTTTTACAAATCTCTTCCAAAGATATCGATATTGAAGTATTTGGCATAGAGAGTCTTGCCCATCTTGAAAAGTTGCTGGCCTCATACGGGAAAGCGCACAGTGTCGGTAAAAGCTTTGGTGTCGTAAAGTTGCAACTTGATGACACAGAGGTTGATTTTTCTGTTCCGCGCCAAGAAGAGAAAATCGCTCAGGGACACAAAGGTTTTTGCGTCACGCTCAATGGCGCACTGAGTTTTGAAGAGGCAGCTGTCAGACGTGACTTCACCATTAATGCGATGGGGTATGATCTTACGACAAAAGAGCTGCTGGACCCTTTTAACGGTCAGGCTGATCTTGAAAACAGGCGGCTTGACGTCGTCAATGCTGAGACTTTTGTAGAAGACCCTCTTCGTCTTTATCGTGCCGTGCAGTTGGCCGCCCGCTTTGAACTGCACGCTACGCCGGAACTTCATTCCCTGGCCCATGAAATGGTGCAAAAAAAGATGTTAGATGAACTTCCAAAAGAGCGTATTTTTGAAGAGGTGAAAAAACTGCTTTTAAAAAGCGAGAAGCCCTCGATCGGTTTTACTCTGATGGATACGTTAGGGATGCTGGAGGCGTTTCCTGAACTAAAAGCACTCCAAGGGATACCGCAAGATCCCGATAGTCATCTTGAAGGTGATGTTTGGGTACATACGCTGATGGTAGTTGATGCGATGACCAGGTTTTATACCGACGATAACAAGAAAAATCTCTGTCTCTCTCTAGCAGCACTTTGCCACGATCTTGGAAAGGCAAACGCTACTGTGGAAAGTGAAGGCCATATCAGTGCCATGGGGCATGCAAACAGCGGGGTTCCTCTAACGGAGAGTTTTCTCAAGAGACTTAGTGATGAAAAAGCGCTGTTTGAGTGTGTTCTACCGCTGGTGAGACATCATTCCGAACCAAAGCAGCTCTACAAACAGGGAGCAAAGACGGTAGCTATTCGTAGGTTGGCCTCTCAGGTCAATATCGAAATGTTGGTCTTGCTTGCCAAGGCAGACTTTTTAGGTCGGACGACGAAAGAAGCGGTAAGAGGTGAATTTGAAGCGGGTAGATGGTTATTGGAGAGGGCTGCTGCTCTGGATGTACTTACATCACCGTTGAAACCGTTATTGAAGGGTCGTGATCTAGTTGCGGCTGGATGTACACCATCTAAGAGATTTAAAAAAATATTGGACCAAGCGTATGAAGCGCAATTGGAAGGTCTTATAGATAACCGTGAAGATGCATTGCGATGGTTAAGTGAAGAGTTGAAAAAGGTTAATTGAAAGGAAGGCACCTACGCGGTCATAGCGGTCTGTTTTGCTGAAATGAACAAAAATAAAATGGACTACCGTGCGGCCATCGAACTGTTAGGCCTTCAAGCCAAGATAAAACTTGGGGCAGGTTTTGCAAAGAAAGAGAAAAACAGTTCTGAAAATGAACAAGATGCACAAAAGAGGTAGCCTTTGGCTTTTTATTGCCCGTACACAGTTGCTTTCTTAAAAGCATGATCTTAGACAAGCGTTAAGTTCGCTAAAAAGCAGGCGGGGAAGGCTTGCATAGTTAACGACAGAGGTCCTTAACAGTATAAATGTAACCTTCTTGTAACCTAACTATTCTAAAATCGCGGCACTAAAACAAGAGAAGTAGCTGTATGACACATATCATAGACAAAATTTTTGCCAATGCAACGCGACTGATCGCCATTATTGTATTACTGATCACTGCGTGGATCTTCACAGTACTGTTTCAAGAGTCATTACTCTCGATGCAGACCTTTGGGCTTGACTTTGTCACAGAGTCAAAGTGGGCGCCTAATCTAGAAAAGTTCGGTGCATTTGCAGCCATCATGGGTTCGGTTATCTCGACTTTTCTGGCGATGGTGCTTGCTGTTCCAATTGCTATCGGCGTCGCTATCTTTTTAAGTGAGATCGCACATGCAAAGCTCAAAGCACCTGTAGGTGTCTCAATTGAGCTGCTTGCTGCGATCCCATCGGTTATCTACGGTATGTGGGGCCTTTTTTACTTTGTGCCCATAATTCGCGATATTTTCGGCGGTATCGGTATTGGTATGCTTACTGCCGGCATTGTTCTTGCCATCATGATCTTGCCGTTTATGGCAGCCGTCACCCGTGATGCGATGAACACCACGCCGGATATTTTAAAAGAGTCGGCTTATGCCCTAGGCGGTACGAAATGGGATGTTATTAAAGACATCGTTATCCCTTATTCAAAGGCGGGGATCATCGGTGCACTTATCCTGGCACTGGGCCGTGCTATCGGTGAGACGATGGCCGTTACCTTTGTTATGGGTAATGTCCATAAAGTCTCGTTCGACTTGACGCAACCGGCGACCTCTATTCCGGTTACCTTGGCTAACGAGTTTACGGAGGCAGATACGAAACTCTACTTCTCCAGTCTCTTTGAGTTGGCACTGATTCTTCTTGTGATCAGTTTTACCATCATTTCGATTGCGAAGTTCTACTTCCTTCGCCGTACAAGGAGAGCCTAATGACTGCAATACAAAAACGCGTTATTATCAACGGCATTGTCATGGTACTCTCGACATTGTCTGCCGTGATCGGACTGGGTTTTCTTTTTTGGATCCTTTTTATACTGGTAAGCAATGGTATTGAAGCAATGAACTGGGATATCTTTCTTTTTGAAGGGGCGCCTCCCGGTTACGCAGAGAGCGGTCTTAAACAGGCACTTGTCGGGCAGCTCATCATTGTTGGCGCTGCGACAGTTATCGGTGTACCCTTGGGTATTCTAGCCGGTACTTACCTGAGCGAGTATGGTCAAAGGTCAAAATTGGCTGAGACCATTCGTGATGTCTCCGATATCATGATGTCGGCACCAAGTATTGTTGTGGGCTCTTTTGTCTACGCTGTGATGGTCATACCGATGGGGCATTTTAGTGCGCTGGCAGGTATTGTGGCGCTTACGATCATAATGCTGCCTATCATCTTGCGTACGACAGACGACATGCTTCATCTTGTTCCGACTACACTGCGCGAAGCGGCGTTTGCTCTGGGCGCACCGAAATACAAGGTGGTCCTCCAAATTGTCTATCGTGGTGCAAAAGCGGGTATCCTGACCGGTGTTATGCTTGGTGTTGCCCGTGTTGCCGGTGAGACGGCACCGCTGCTCTTTACCTCTTTTAACGATAACTATATGAGTACGGACCTCTTTGCGCCAATGGCATCACTAACGGTAACCATGTATAATTATGCAACGAGTCCGTACGCAGATTGGCAGCGCCTTGGTTGGGCCGCTGCTTTTATATTATCAATGTTCATTCTCGGCCTGAATATAATAGGCCGTCTTATTCTACTCAATAAAAAAGGCAAATAATGTCAACGATCTGCAGCGTCACAGAAGAGAAAGCACTCGAAATAAATAAGTTTGATTTTACCTATGCAAGTGCTGATGAACCAAGTCTTAAACAGGTCACTATGCCGATAGCGAAGAACTCGATTACGGCACTTATCGGTCCTTCCGGTTGTGGTAAGTCGACACTGCTTCGTTCGATCAACCGAATGCATGATCTTTACCCCGGTAACAAGTATGAGGGTGAGATCATGTATAACGGCCGAAATATTCTCGATGAGAAAGAGGACCTTATCAGTCTGCGTGTCAACATCGGTATGATCTTTCAAAAGCCAACAGCTTTTCCGATGAGTATCTATGACAATGTTGCTTATGGTCTCCGTCTTCAAGGTATGCGAAACAAAACTGAACTGGGCGACCGTGTTGAAAAAGCACTTAAGGATGCGGCGATCTGGAAAGAAGTAAGGGACAGACTTAAGCATGACGCCAACGGTCTTTCCGGCGGTCAGCAGCAGCGTCTTTGTATTGCACGTGCCATCGCTGTTGAACCGGAGATCCTTCTTTTTGACGAACCGACATCAGCACTTGACCCGATCTCTACTCAAGGTATAGAAGAGCTGGTTACTGAACTCAAAGACAAAGTCTCAATCGTTATCGTTACGCACAACATGCAACAAGCTGCACGTGTAAGCGATTATACGGGCTTTATGTACCTTGGTGAACTCATTGAGTTGGGTAAGACTGAAGAGCTCTTTGTAACGCCTAAAGAGCGTCTTACTGAAGAGTATATTACCGGTAAGTTTGGTTGATGCTACGATAGAGGCATAGACGCCTCTTCCTCTTCCTGCAGTTAAATTCTGAACAGCTATCGATGCAGGGTCATTTCAAAGAGTGTGAAGAACTTGAAACTTTCTTGATCTTGATAAGAGTACTTTATAACGTCGTGTTCTTCTTGATACATCTGTTTTATTTATTGCTGTTTACCCTTTATTGACGTCTCTCATACTTTTTTACGATTCGGCCTTTCATGATGTGACACTAAATGTACACTGTGAAATTCCGCATCGTAAAAGTTTGGTCCATCACAGCTAAAAGCGGAGGAAATATTCGATTGAGAGAAAGTTACATTAGGAATTGTCCACGTGTATGTGGACTGTAAGAACGTTATCGATTTACGACTAAGGTATCAGCGATCATGTCATGCAATCCCTGTTTATTTTTCGTAAATGCTGCCATGATAAAACCGATCATCAAAATACTTGAAAGATATTTAGAAAAATAACGGATCGTTGCCTGTGCAAAACTGATACGGCCGCCCTCTTTGTTAGTGACAATGATGCCCAGGATACGTTTGCCGACAGTGGCTTGCTCCGCACTGCTCTCTTGCATCGCAAAATAGAGCCAGACAATGACAACATTGATCAGCATTCCAAAATTACTGATCCTGGCAACGTTTTCGGGGTCAGACAGCATGCCGCCAATAACTAGTCCGATCATAAACATGACAATTGTTAAAATAATCGAGTCAACAAAGATGGCGAGAGCGCGTTTCCAAAAACCTGCATTATTCATTTTATTTTCCTGAATTATATTTATCCTATTATACATAATAATCAAAAAAAGTTATACAGTATAACGCTATACAAAACTTCTTTGCGTACTTGCCTCATTTTCAACAAAGATGAATGATACTTAAGCCATAATCATTAACATTTTTGCAGTACAAACTGCAATACGAATTTACCAATTCAGGCAACTATATGACAACAATTAAAAGAAAAAAGATCTACAACCCCGACTCCCACGAAAATGTCAACGATAGAAAAATCTTTGGCGGTAACCCGACGGGTATTTTCGAACTTAATAATATTAAGTATCAGTGGGCGTATAACCTTTGGGAAGTGATGCTTAACAACACATGGTTTCCTAAAGAGGTCGATATGACCCGTGATGCCAATGATTATAAACAACTGACAGAGGGAGAAAAGAGTGCTTACGACAAGGCCCTTTCACAGCTCATCTTTATGGATTCACTGCAGACGAACAACCTTATCGACAATGTGAACCCCTACATAACGTCTCCTGAGATCAATCTTATTTTGGTGCGTCAGTCGTTTGAAGAGGCACTGCATTCTCAGTCGTATGCTGTCATGGTTGATTCGATCTCTCAAAACTCTGCTGAGATCTATGATCTTTGGCGTAGAGATGCGATGCTGAAGTCTAAAAATGATGCGATTGCGATTAAGTATGAGCTGCTCTCTGATAATCCGACTGATGTCAATTTTCTGAAAGCCTGTTTTGCCAATCAGATTCTGGAAGGGATCTATTTTTACAGCGGATTTGCCTACATTTATACCCTGGCACGTGCGGGCAAGATGCTTGGTTCAGCGCAGATGATCCGCTTTATCCAACGTGACGAAGTGACCCACCTTATCTTGTTCCAAAACCTTATTAGCTCACTTCGTCGTGAACGCCCTGACCTCTTTACTGAGGAGCTTATTGCAGAAGTTTACCAGATGTTTAGAGATGCCGTTGCGCTTGAAGTTGCCTGGGGAATACATATCACACAAGGTCAGATCTTGGGCCTCACGAACGATATCATAGAGCAGTATATTCAATTTCTTGCAGATGAGCGTCTTAAAGCCGTCAAACTGGAACCTATCTACAATGTCCCCAACCCTATTAAGTGGGTCAATGATTTTGCCTCATTTAATGATCAGAAGACCAACTTCTTTGAGGGAACTGTGGCTAACTACTCTAAAGGGTCATTGGACTTTGACGATTTCTAAGCCTGACTTTATAGAGCGTCCGCTCTGTTCGCTCTCTTTCAAGAGTGAAAATCACAGTTATGAAG
The DNA here is from genome assembly GCA_027859195.1 of Helicobacteraceae bacterium. Classification (GTDB taxonomy): domain Bacteria; phylum Campylobacterota; class Campylobacteria; order Campylobacterales; family Sulfurimonadaceae; genus Sulfonitrofixus. The sequence continues at coordinate 12,698 of JAQIBF010000007.1, read as the reverse complement.
AAAATCTTACATCCCTCCTTTCGCTTGTCAAACAAACTCCTGTTGATGCCGTAATCGTTTTTCCCGAACTTGCTATTACCAATTTTGATTATGATAATTTTGAAGCTGCAGCCGCCTATTCAGAGGTTATTACAAAAAAGCTTTTAGAGGCAGCACAAGAGAAGATCATTGTTGCGACGATGATAGAAAAACTAGAGGATGGCAGGATCTATAATGTTGCTAAGGTCTTTCATAGCGGTGCTGTTGTTCATAAACAAGCCAAAGTAGAGCTTTTCAAATTTGGCGGTGAACATGACTATTTTAGTGCCGGAAGCGAGAGTGAGATAACCCTTTTTGAGATAGATGGGATTACATTCGGTCTACTTATCTGTTTTGAGATTCGATTCAAACAGTTTTGGAAACTGCTTGAAGGCGCTGACATAATGTTAATTCCAGCACAATGGGGTAAACTACGCGCGCAAAACTTTGTTTCACTCACCAATGCTTTAGCCATTATCAATCAGTGTTATATTGTGGCTTCAGACACTGATAACAGCGATACGACCGGGATGAGCGGAATTGTTTCGCCGTTTGGTGACGAGATTCGAAACGGTAAACAGCTCTGTCTGACAGAGACATATAAAGAAAAAGAGGTGCGAAAAATGCGCCGATATTTGGATGTAGGTATAGCTTGATCGATAAAATAACAGCAATTAAAACAAAACGTATGGCCGATGAGATTGATAGCGTATTTCCGCTCTCTCCAAATGTTAAAGAGGCTATTATCAACACAAGTCGTGAAAAATTTGTACCGGTCGCAATGCGTCAGCATGCCTACAAGTTAGATGCCCTTCCAATAGGGGCTAAGCAGTGGATCTCTTCACCGCTGACAGTCGCCAAGATGACAGAGTATCTTGAGCCTGAAGGGGCTGACAGGGTGTTGGAGATAGGTTGCGGCAGCGGTTATCAGGCGGCAGTTCTTTCGCATCTCTTTCGAGGGGTCTTCTCAATAGAGAGGATCGAGTCCCTGATCATTGAGGCCAAACAGCGTTTCCGTGATCTTGGAATCTTGAATGTCCATACCAGGACAGATGACGGTCAAAAGGGGTGGATCCAATATGCACCTTACGACCGTATTCTCTTTTCTGCTGCACCGACGCATATTCCTCAAATCCTAATCGATCAATTAGTGCCGCGGGGTGTTATTGTTGCACCGATGGAAAGAGACGGAAAACAAGTGATTACCCGTTTTGTAAAAATAGGTGATGAATTGATCGAAGATGAGCTTGAAGAGTGTGAATTTGTTCCAGTTTTAGACGGTGTCCAACGATAAATAACTTTTTCGATTTTCAGCGACTATTAGATATTATAATATGATAAACGCGGATCATTAAGAAATATCCGTACTAAGGTCTTATGATGCAAAAGCTTTTACTTTTTATCTTTTCTCTGTTGTTCTCACAATCTGTTCTTTTCGCTACAACCCCGTATACGCTCGAAGGTATTACGGCACTCAATGTTCTGGTGATCGATCAGAGCAGCACGATCTCTCCTGATACTAAAGAGAAGATTATTGCTGCGCTTAAAGAGAAACTGGACCAAAACGGTATTGAGAGCAAAAAAGATGATGTCGGCGCCCTGTTTGTGAAGATCAGTTCAACCAAGATCGGAAAGACAACGGTCGCCCATATTACTCTCGGTATCGGCGAAGAAGCGGAGATCAACCGTTCGCACAAAGTAAGAAGTTTTGTTCTGGCCTATAGTAATGATGACATGATCGAGAGTGAGAATATCGATGCCGACGTTTATGACTCGGTGATCAATTTTTTAATCAATGAGTTTTTGGAGCAGTACCATGAAGATAATGAAGAGTAAGGACGTCGTATGAGCATGCAAGAGATGTGGAATGAGAAGTTTTCAAGAGAAGGATTCCTCTATGGTAAAGAGCCCAATGCCTTTTTAGCGTCATATGAACACCTTCTCAGCCCTGAAAGCAATATCTTGATGTTGGGTGAAGGCGAAGGCCGAACGGCATGTTATATGGCATTAAAAGGCCATACAGTTGCCGCTTTGGATGCGTCGGACGTCGGGCTTGATAAAACATCTGCTTTGGCGGGCGAATCCGGGGTCGAGGTAGAGACGATACATGCCGACCTGAGCGAGTGGCGGAGTAACCGTCAATACAATGGGGTCTTGACCTCTTTTCTGCATCTGCCGGAGCCATTACGAAGCGAGGCTTTTGCTCATGCGCTTGACACCGTTGAAAGCGGCGGCTATTTTATGGGCGAGTTCTTCTCGGTTAAACAGCTCCACCGTGACTCAGGCGGTCCAAAAATGGCTGAACTCCTTTATACGCTTGAGTCTGTTCGTAAGATCTTTGACCGTGATGACTTTAAGGTCATCAAACTTGAAGAGTGTGTGGACCATCTCTCAGAAGGCAGCGGACACCAGGGTGAAGCGGAACTTATCCGTGTTATCGTACAAAAGTTATAAGGAAAACGCATGGGCAAGCCATTTATAAAATTACCGTCACTGACGCTTAAGTCGCTTTTAGAGCACAGTATAGAGCGTTACGGCGACCGGCCTGCATTGTCTTTCGTAGATGGTGAAGGTATGCGTTACAGGGATTTGGGTGCTAAGGTGGCATCAGTACAGAAGATGTTGCTCAGTTACGGGATCCGCCGTGGGGACAAAGTCGCGCTCTTCAGTGAGAACATGCCTAACTGGGGTGCCGTCTACTTTGCCGTCACGACGATGGGTGCTGTCATTGTTCCGATCTTGCCTGATTTCCATACGGCAGAGGCTCTACACATCGCCAATCATGCCGAATGCAAAGCAGCCTTTGTCTCCCAAAAACTGTTTGACACCATGCTAGAAGAGACGCAGCCTCCTTCAATGAACCTCCTGGTTGTTCTTAATGACCTTAATGTGCTTGAAAAGTTATCAACGCGTTCAAACGTTGAAAAGGTGATGCAAAAAGGTGGCGATCAGCTCAATAGAGCGATGGAAAGACTTGGCAAGGATAATCCCATAGAAGAGGATGATCTTGCGGCGATTATTTATACTTCGGGGACGACGGGTACCTCCAAAGGGGTGATGCTTTCACACAAAAACCTGACCTCCAATGCTTCTATGGCACAAACGATTGTCGACATTTTCCCTGAAGACCGTTTTCTCTCTATCTTGCCGTTGGCACATACCTATGAATGTACGATCGGTTTTCTTATTCCGATGCTTAACGGTGCTTCGGTCAGTTATATCCTAAAACCGCCAACTCCGACAATCCTGATCAAAGCAATGGCAAGCGTACAACCAGACTTTATGTTGAGCGTTCCGTTGGTTATTGAGAAGATCTATAAAAACAAGGTACAGCCAAACTTTCAGAAAAACCTTTTGATCCGTACGCTCTATGCGATCCCTCTTGTGCGTAAAAAGCTAAACAAGATAGCCGGTAAAAAGCTGATGGAGACATTTGGAGGGCACCTCCGTTTTTTCGGTATCGGAGGTGCGGCACTATCGCCTCATGTAGAAGAATTTTTGCGCGAGGCTGAATTTCCCTACTGCATAGGCTATGGTCTGACTGAGACCTCTCCTCTGCTTGCCGGTACAAACGCGACTAAAACAAAGTTATATGCTATCGGTCCTGCAATGAAAGGCATAGAGTTGGAACTGCGCGATCAGGATGACGAGGGTTCAGGCGTATTATGGGCGCGAGGTCCCAATATTATGCAGGGCTATTACAAGGATCCGGAGAAGACAGCTTCGGTTATGGACAATAAGGGCTGGTTTAACACCGAAGATATCGGTCATTTTGACAAAGACGGTTACTTCTTTATGAGCGGCCGGGCAAAGAATATCATTGTCGGTCCAGGTGGTGAGAATCTTTATCCGGAACAGATCGAAGCGGCAATAAACGCTAACGAGTTTGTTGCCGACTCTTTGGTCTATGATGAGAACGGCACACTCACCGCACGTATTCACCTGGACTATGACAAAGTGGACGAGATGTTTGGTGTTAATAAAACATCCGAGACCAAAACACATAAAAAGATAGAAGATCTTTTAGAGGCGATCCGTGTTGAAGTGAATGAAAACGTCTCATCTTTTTCACGCATACGCAAGGTAATAGAACAGCGAGAAGAGTTTGTAAAGACACCGACGAAGAAGATCAAGCGCTACCTCTATGTGGAGGCTAAGAAATAGTGCCGAAATCGATTCTTTTTGTCTGTTTAGGCAACATCTGCCGTTCTCCGCTGGCGGAAGCTCTTGCCAAACAGTTTGCTAACAAACAGGGTTTGGATCTGGTTATTGATTCATGTGGAACCGGAAGCTGGCATGTCGGAGAAGCGCCCTGCTCTGACTCCATCCGTGTGGCGAAAGAACACGGTCTTGATATCTCGCACCAAAGAGCACGTCAGATCAACCAAGAGGACCTTCTCTATTTCGATCTTATCATTGTATTAGACGAAAAAAATCTCCATGATCTTAAGATGATGGGTGCACAGAACGTACATAAACTGGGTGCTTACGGTTATAACAACGAAGACGTGCCCGACCCCTACTTTTTTCCGGGATATGAAGGCTTTGACAAAGTCTACAATATGATCGACACCTGCGTAACCAATCTTATGACTGACATTCGCTAACACCACCCTGTTACTGCATACTCTCCGCTTACACTGTTGCATTACAATGGTAAAAAGTAAAGGATTAAAAATGCAGCATGCTTACCTGACAAAAGATGATATTGACCGTTCCTATCGAAAAGGCGCTATAACAGTGCGTGAAGTCAAAGAGTTATTAAGAGATTTGAACAGATGTAGTAAAAGAATAGTACGAAGTGAACGTCATGCCAAGTCGGCACTGCAGAAAGTGGCACAACACTAGTTTTTAAAGGGGCGCTCTTCATACTTAATGCTTGAACCTGTTACGTAAAGTACACTGCTTTTCATTGACTCGATTGAACGGTAGTCTCCTATGCCGAGAGCGCAAGCTCCATCTTCAAAAACAATGCTCATACCATCGCTCATATCGACTAACGAGAGTTGCTCATCTTCGATCAATCTTGCATCGCTGATACCGTCGATCTTAAAAGCGATATTGATCCAGTCATGTCCGCGGTTTCGGTCCTGGACAGATAGCTCGATTGTAAAGTTTACGGGAGAGTTCATGGTGACTGCATAGAGTTCACCGTCAATAGCGTTGTCTATACGTGTTAAGAGTTCGCTTACAATGTTGTGTAGAAGTGGTTTCATAGATTTCCTATAGGACGAACGGATTAAACTGCTCAAGCAGAACAGTTTAGTTTGGCCTATTGACAGCCTACACATTCCTGTGAACGGTCTTCAACATCATTGGCTGCGTCAGGAGATTGAGAACGCAGGTAGTATGTTGATTTGATTCCCAGTTTCCAAGCTAACATGTAGATCTCATTAAGGTACTTACCACTTGCTTTGTCCAGGGTGATAAAGATATTAAGACTTTGCCCCTGATCGATCCATTTTTGACGGATTGCACCGGCTTTAATAAGGATACGCTGGTCAAGGTCATAGGCCGGTGTATAGTAAGACCATGTATCAGGGCTCAAATTAGGCACAACAACTGGAATGAGACCACTGAGGTTCTCCTCGTACCATTTACGCTTATAAACGGGCTCTATGGCTTGTGTGGTACCGGTTAAGATAGAGATCGAAGATGTTGGAGCGACTGCCATAAGGTAACCGTTACGCATACCGTTCTTTTTGATCGTTTCACGAAGCTCATCCCACTCGTAGGCTGAGGCAAAAAGACCACCGCGATCGACAAGGTTTCTCACTTCTGCATTGGCGTGATCCATCGGTAAGATACCACGGCTCCATTTTGACCCTTCGAACTCTGGGTAAGCGCCTTTTTCAAGTGCTAACTCAGATGAGGCTTTAATGGCGTTATAACTAACAGCCTCCATCACTTCATCGATCCTGTCAAAGTGTTCCTGCGTTCCCCAGCTGATTGCGGATTCGGCTAACATCTGAGCCTCACCCATTACACCTAGCCCGACAGAACGTGTACGGAGGTTAGTGCGTTTTACTTTCTCCAACGGATAAAAGTTAAGGTCGATAACGTTGTCCAGCGCGCGCATTGCCGTAGGAACGATACGTTCTATATCCTCTTTTTTGTTAATACGCGAGAGGTTGACCGATGCCAGATTACAAACAGCGGTTGCTCCATCGATCTTCTCTTTTTCGACAATGAAGATCTGCTGTCCGCCTATGCTGTCAAGTGCTGTAACTTTGTTAGCCGGTTTTTCAATACCGCTGTCTACTTTGACGATCTCATCTTCTTCATAGGTCAAGAACTGTCCATCCTCAAATTTGAGTTTGATCAGGTAGTGGTTAGGCGCAGTGTTCTGGAAGATCTCAGTACAAAGATTGGAACTACGTATAATCCCGGCATGATCGTTCGGGTTAGCACGGTTAGCATTGTCTTTAAAACAGAGGAAAGGACTTCCTGATTCAAAGTATGAGGTCAAGATTTTACGCCACAGATCTTTTGCTTTTAGTTTCTCTTTTAGAATGCTGTCGTCATTTTCAAATTCGATATAACGTTTTTCAAACGCCTCACCAAAAAGATTTGTTAGCTCACGTGTTTGGTATGGGTCAAATAAGGTCCAGATGGCATCTTCTTCGACACGTTTCATAAAGAGGTCGCTGATCCATAGAGACGGGAAAAGATCGTGCGCACGGCGACGCTCCTCACCCGAGTTCTTTTTAAGGTCCAGGAAGTCATTGATGTCGATGTGCCACGGTTCAAGGTAGACCGCGATCGCACCTTTGCGTGTTCCAAGTTGATCAACGGCAATAGCAACGTCGTTGGTTATCTTTAAAAACGGTACGGTACCGCCGGCCGCATTTTGGTGACCGTCGATGAATGAACCGATAGAACGGACTTGTGTCCAATCCCAACCGATACCGCCGCCGAATTTAGAGAGTAGCGCCATCTCTTTGTAGGCATCAAAAATACCTTCTATGTTGTCTGGTGTTGAACCGATATAACATGAGCTGAGCTGGTGACGAGGGGTACGTGCATTAGAGAGCGTCGGTGTTGCCAACATGACTTCAAACTGAGAGATCATGTCATAAAACTTGATTGCCCACTCTTCTTTTTTCTCTTCCTTCTGCGCCAAGAACATTGCGATTCCCATAAACATATGTTGTGGGAGTTCTATGGGACGTTTCTTTCCATCTTTAATCAGGTAACGGTCATAAAGGGTTTTTACACCGAGGTAATTGAAAAGCATATCGCGTTCCGGAACAATGTGTTTGTCCAGTACTTCAAGATCGTACATCTCACGTAAGCCAAGTAGGATTCGCCCCTCTTCTTCGCCACGTTTAAAATACTTCTCTAAGTTGCAGTAGCCGGTAAAACCATTGACCTGGTGATAAAGGTCAAACAAGAAGAGACGTGATGCGACAAACGTCCAGTTTGGTGCATCGATATCGATCTTGTCAACGGCTGTTTTGATCAGCGTCTCTTGGATCGCTTGAGAGGTGATGCCGTCTTGGAAGTGGAGTTGCGCGTCAACTTCCAGCTCACTTTGACTGACACCGCTTAGGCCTTTAACAGCAGCAGAAGTGTACTTTTGAATTTTGGAGATATCGAGTGTTTCACGTCGACCGTTACGTTTAAGAATCGTGATCATATTTTCCCTTGCCACATTTTATTTAGTTATATTATCTAGTAATGATAAAGAGTTACTTAAAAACTCGTTTAAAGATTGCATCCACATTCTTAGTGTAGTAATCATAATTAAAACACTCTCGGATTGCATCTTCGCTTAGACTTGCACGAAGCTCTTCGTCTGCTAACAAGTGGTTAAGGTAAAGACTCTCACCTTTCTCATTGGTAGTCGGTTTGCCCTGCTGTATCTCTTCCCATACCTTCATCGCGTTACGTTGAACAATACGGTATGCATCTTCACGGCTAACACCTTTTAGCGGCAGCTCAAGGAGTACACGTTGTGAAAAGACCAAACCGCCTGTTAGGTTTAGGTTTTTCATCATGTTCTCCGGATAAACCGTCAGGTTAGCGATAACATTGTTCATGCGGTGGAGCATAAAGTCAGAGGTGATAAATGAGTCTGGCAGCCAGAAACGCTCAGTAGATGAGTGTGAGATGTCGCGCTCATGCCATAGCCCGACATTTTCCATAGCCGGTACTGCATAAGAACGGATCATACGTGCCAGACCTGTTATGTTTTCTGTTAGGATCGGATTACGTTTGTGTGGCATGGCAGAAGAACCCTTTTGTCCTTTTGCAAAGTACTCTTCACACTCATAAACTTCTGTGCGCTGCCAGTGACGGACTTGAATAGCAAACTTTTCTATGCTCGATGCCATTAAGGCTAAGGCTGTTGCCAAACGTGCATAACGGTCACGTTGTATAACCTGGTTAGAAGCTGGTGCCGGTTTAAGACCAAGCTCTGCACAAGTGATCTCTTCCAACTCTAACGGTGCGTGAGCAAAGTTACCCATCGCGCCTGAGACTTGACCAACCGCAATAACATCCATCGTCTGTTCAAGATTCTCCAAGTGGCGAGCCATCTCATCGTACCAGACTGCAAGCACTAGACCAAAGGTTATTGGTTCACCATGTATACCATGAGAACGCCCGACCATTAACGTCATCTTGTGTTCCATGGCTCTTCTCTTAATCGACTCCATAAGCATCTTCACATCTTCAATAATGATGGTAAGAGAAGCCTTCATCTGCAGAGCCACAGCTGTATCTACTGTGTCCGATGATGTCATGCCATAGTGGAACCATCGACTCTCGTCACCGAGTGTTTCCGAAACAGATGTGGTAAAGGCAATAAGGTCATGACGGGTTACCGCTTCGATCTCATCTATACGGTCAATATTAAAACCACCATTTGCAACAATTTTGTCAGCATCTTCTTGTGGGATCTTTCCCAGTTTAGCCCAAGCTTTTACAACTGCTTTTTCGACGTCCAACCATGCTTGGTACTTTGCCTGCATGGTCCAATTTTTTGCCATCTCTTCGCGTGAATAACGTTCTACCATTTTTACCCTTTGTCGCTTTAATATTAAATATAGATTTTTCTATAGTATATAAAGTTGCCCTCTACTCGATTTGGAAGCTTAGGGTTTCCTTTAGATATAATTCTGCAAAATCTCCAATTAAATCTCCTTATTTATGTGGCTATTTAATTGGAGATTTGTCTATAAACATCTGTAGTATTGATACATTAATAATACAAAAAACAGTCTAATAAAGGGTTTAAATAATGCCATTTATCCACAAGCAATTTCATGTAAAAACAAAAACACCGGCTTTCCTTTTTCTCATCAAAGAGTTAGGCATGACACAGAAGCTTGCACAGCGTATGATCTCAAAAGGCCGACTGCTTTGTAATGGTGAATATGTAGTTAAAGACTCGTATGAACTTGAAGGTGAAGTTGAGCTGATAGATTTTGAAGCTGCCTCAAGAGGATTAAAACCTATCTTTGTTACTAACGATTTTGCGCTCTTTGACAAACCGTCCGGGGTTTTGATTCATCCACAAAACCGTCATACCCCCTACTCTCTTATCGATGAGATCAGACATCACTTCGGTAAGGATGCTAACATCACTCACCGTATAGACCAGGAGACAAGCGGTTTGGTGTTAAGTGCTAACAACAAAGAGAGTGAGCGCACGATAAAAATGATGTTCGAAAACCGCCAGATGGAGAAACGATACAGGGCATTGGTCCATGGTCATGTTTCACGTGAAACATATATTGATGAACCTCTTTTACGGGCAGAGGATGACAGCGCTCTGGTTAGAATGGTGGTAAAAGTCCACGAAACGGGAAAAGCTTCGCAAACCAATATTGTCCCACTTGAGTATTTTCCGGAGTTAGATATGACTCTTGTTGAAGCGCAGCCGCGTACAGGAAGGCAGCATCAGATCAGGGTCCATTTGTTTCACGTGAAACATCCAATAGTTGGCGATCCTATTTATGGTCAGAAAGAGGAAGATATTGTACGATTTCTTGACAGAGAGATAACTCCCGAGCGGCGTAGAGAGTTGTCAGGAGCAACACGACTTTTACTCCATGCTTTCCAACTTGGTTTTGAATATGACGGTAATCAATATGACATTCGCTCTAAAGTAGATTTCCGGGCACTTGCCTTAAAGGATGTGTCTAAATAGTATGGCTGAGTGCCTCTTTGATTAATTATATTTGCACTCTTCGCCTTGACTACTCTTAACCGCTCTCTTTTACTTATACGTCAATACGTAAAACTTTTTATATATAAACTGTAACCTATTTTGTTTCCAAATGACTTTTATAAACAGGTGTACAAAAACTATTTTGGAACAAGAATAAGATAATTTATTCTCACTTTCTGCGTTCTATTTAAGAGATTAGTTGTCATAGAAACCATAAAATAGAAGTTGTAATTGTGGGTCTTCTCTTTTGAAGACAATGGTTTCATTCATCTATTTAGGGAAAAGAAGATTTAGTCAAATAGAGATTACCTGTCAAAGTTGTGATAGTGACGTAATTATGTATGATTAAGGGTATAGATATTTTATGCATCAGGATGATTATATTCTCATTACTGTTTATGTTTAACCGCTCTTGTTTTTAGACTGAGAATTAAATGAATGGGAATGCTGCTGTAATTAAAGTGTATGAGAACAGGTAAGAAGTCGGCAAGATCTAAGTTCTAATCATCATTTTCATCAACGGTGAGCATAGGCTCATAGCGAACAATTAGAGCTAAACAGTTCCTTATGTTTCACGTGAAACATAACTTTACAATAGGATGGACGCTAGAAAATATCTAGGACACCTCTATTTTATATACCGATTTTGTTTTGTCTCTTTCATCAGTCTACGATCTACTAATATAAACCCATCCACACAATCGTTAAACTCACTGTCAATGCCAAAATCAAAGAATGTAACACCTCCGTCATCGCAGAGATCAGAATATTGTTTGAAGAGGGTTGGTACATTAACATTAAAGGCTGATAAATAATTTTTCAATTGTGTAAAGGCTGTTTTATAATCGTTGTCATCAAAGAGTTCTTCAAACTCTTTATTTGTATTTTTAGAGAGTTTATATGGAGAACGCGCTGTAAGAGTCTGTTCGTTTGGTGCAAAGTAGTGGCTGTAGAAGTAGACAATAGCATCCCTTGCATTCTTTGGGTAAGTAGCGCTAATACTCACTGGGCCCATTAAATAACGCACCTGCGGATTGTGATGAAGGTAGGCGCCAATGCCTTGCCACAAGTAGTCAAGCGCACGTGAACCCCAATAGCGGGGTTGTACAAAACTTCGACCTAACTCCACCGCCTCCATCAGATAGTTATCATGCTGTTCGTCCATGTTACAAAGTTCATTAAGATAAAGCCCCTCTTTACCCATCCAAGAGAGGATCCAGTTACATTCACCTAGACGATAAGCACCTACGACTTCAAGATCCTGATCATCCCATAAGACCAAATGCTGATAATACTCGTCATATTTGTCGAGGTCCCTATGTCTACCACTCCCCTCACCTACTTTTCTGAAGGTGTATTCACGTAAACGCCCGATTTCATTTAACAGGGTGGGCGCTTTATTGTAATCGACAAGATAGATGATCTTCTTGTCAGTCGTAACGCCGAGTTGTTCAGCATGTACAAGTTCCTGTTTTATGATCTGTCGAGATTCAGGGTGGGCAATACACTGGTCCGTCTGGTAGATCCCTTTTTTCCCTTTACTGATTTTATAGAGGTGCTTTTTAAAGAGCTTGGCATGTTGTTTTAGCGGTAGATTCATATTTGATACCGTCTGTGGAGAGACAAGCTCACCGATTGTAAATCCTATAACACTGTTTTTAGCCTTTATCATCTCATGCGCTAACAGCATAGCACCAAGTGGTCTGTAAAGCATCGAAAGTGTATAAAAGCTCAAACTATTACGAGCATCGATATATATCGGAAGAATAGGTGCTTGTGTACGTTTAGCAAATTTTAAAAACCCTTGCTTCCATCGACTATCTGTAACACCATTGATGTTAGCTCTTGAGACCTCTCCTGCTGGAAAAAATATAACAAGCTCTTCATTTTGCAGGGAATCTTCTATCATTTTAAGACTTTTTTTTGTCAATTTGCCGCTCATGTTGTCAACAGGAATAATGAGCTCTTCAAGAGGCTTTAATTTAGAGAGGAGTGCATTAGCAACTATCTTGATCTTTTTATCTTGTCGGACAGCCATTAACATCTGAATTAACACTAGAGCATCCAAGGCACCAAGAGGGTGATTGGCAACAACGATGCACTTTCCGAGAGGTGGAATGTTTAGTATCTCTTTGTTACCTATTTTATATGAGATATTCAGATGTTCTAAAACACTGTGAATAAACGCTATTCCTGTCTTAGGATTGTTTATTAAAAAGTTGTTGATCTGCTGTTCATGGAAAAGAATTTGCAGAAAGGAGATGCTTGGTTTTGTGATGAGCTTTGGATACTGAAACATTTTAGGATGTTCTTTTTGTAAAATCTGTTCTACACTTAACATATTGTTCTCCACTAGATTAGTACTGAAGTGTAATTTCTTTTGGTTTCTGTAAGGTTACCTGTTGGTTATATTATAATTACAAATGTTACTGGCACCGTTTAATATTGTTAAATAAGTTTCACTTCCCATGAATACGGAGCTTGATATTACAATTGTATAAAT
>JAQIBF010000138.1 GCA_027859195.1 Helicobacteraceae bacterium | reverse complement strand
GAACAAGAGGGTGAGATCATTAAAAATGCCGGCGTTAAAGGCGCGGTAACGATTGCAACCAACATGGCAGGTCGTGGCGTCGATATTAAGATCTCTGAAGAGATCGTAGCCTTAGGCGGTCTCTGTATTATTGGTACAGAACGTCACGAAAATCGCCGTATCGATAACCAGTTACGTGGTCGTGCGGGTCGTCAAGGGGATCCTGGAAGTTCTCGCTTTTACCTCTCTTTAGAAGACAGTCTTCTCCGTATCTTCGGCAGTGACCGTATTAAGAGTATTATGGAACGTCTTGGCGTTGAAGATGGCGAATACATTGAGTCTAAGATGGTGACACGCGCGGTTGAAAAAGCACAGAAAAAAGTAGAAAACCTTCATTATGAAGGGCGTAAAAACATTGTTGAATATGATGATGTCGCTAATGAACAGCGCAAGATCGTCTACAAATTTAGAAGTGAACTGATAAACGACGAATATGACATTAAGACCAAAGTGGAAAATATTCGAAGAGAATATGCAGAGGTGATGTTAAACCGTGTCGGTATCTTTGATGGTGGTGCACGTGAAGATTTTGATCTTGAACGACTAATACTGAGCATCAAGGAAGAGTGTAACTTCGACCTTGATCTTATTGCTTTAGAGGCAAAAGAGTATGAGGAACTTCTTGAAAACACGATTGAGCAGCTTAAAATAGATTATGAAACGAAGATGGCGTCTGTACCCGAAGATGTGCAGCGTGCTATCGAACGTGAGATCTATCTAAAGACCTTAGACAGATCGTGGCGAGACCATCTCTACCAGATGGACAGTATGAAAATAGGTATCCGTCTTCGTGCCTATAACCAAAAAGATCCGTTGGTAGAGTATAAAAAAGAGAGTTTCAACCTCTTTACCGAACTGGTTGAAGTGATTAAATATGAGACGATTAAAACACTACAGATCATTCAATTTACGATGAAAGACCCTGAAGAAGAGGCGGCCGAGCTAGCCCGTCAACAAGAGATCGAACAGAAGCAGCTTGCGTTGAGCATGCAGTTTAACCATCAAGACAGTGAAGAGCCTATTGTTATGGATAAGAAAGTGGCACGTAATGAGCCTTGTCCTTGCGGTTCAGGTAAAAAGTATAAAAATTGTTGTGGACAAAGTGGCCCTAAAAAAGGTGCTTTCGCAACAGCCTAATGACTAAACAATCTATCGTTCCTTATCTTGTCAAACGCTTTTTACGCTTTGACAAGGATCAGCCTTTTATCTTTTTATCTGCTCTTTTAGCCTTCAGCGGTATTGCTATCGGCGTGATGGTACTTGTCATTGCAATGGCTTTGATGAATGGCTTTGATAATGAGTTTAAAAAGAAACTGACTGTTATGAACTACCCACTTACGATCTATCCGCGATTTTACGGTTCAGTGAACGAAGACCTTCTGCTTGAGCTTGAACAGAAATTTCCTGATCTTGCAATGAGTCCTTTTGTTACTTCTTCGGTGATCGCACGCAGCGGAAGCGTTTTAGAGGGCGGGTATCTTTTTGGTGTTGACTTTAAACATGAAAAGCAGGTCAACAGTGTTTTAAAAGAGGCTCTTGGAGATGTAGAACCATCTAAATTTCAAGTGGTGATCGGCAAGACGCTTAAGAATGAGTTTGACCTTTATATAGATGATAAAATCATCTATATCTTTACTGAGATGGATCCGGGTGGTCTAGCTGTCACACCAAAGATCAAACGCTTTACGATCAAGGGCATCTTTGACTCTGGTCTCAGCGCATATGACAAGGCTTATGCCTATACAACAATGGAGTCAATGCAGCGTATTATGCATCTGCCTTCGAATCAATACGATGGTATCCATATCTATAGCGAGAACCCTCAAGCGATCATAGAGACTATCAGAGCGGCATTACCGATAGGAGCAACGATAAAAGGGTGGTGGCAGGACAATATGAACTTCTTTGCTGCTTTGGAACTTGAAAAACGCTCCCTGTTTATTGTATTGATGTTGATTATTCTTATAGCCGCTATTAACATCATCTCATCGCTTCTGATGACAGTGATGAACCGTCGCAGTGAGATCGCTCTTCTGCTCTCACTGGGTGCGTCGGCGCGTGAGATACGTCGTGTTTTTCTTTTTTTAGGCATTGTGATCGGAATAGGGGGCATCTTTACCGGTGCTATACTTGGTCTAAGCGGTTTGTGGATACTAAGTACCTTTGATATTGTCTCATTGCCTGCCGATGTTTATCCAACATCAAAATTGGCGCTGGACCTCAGTTTAATAGACTTCTTCTCGATCTTGGGCGGTGCCTTTGTGATCGTCTTGCTTTCGGCATGGTATCCTGCGAAAAAAGCAAGCGAGGTTGATATACTAACCGTCTTGCGCAACGAGTAAAAGTCATAGCTTCGGCGCATCTTGTACAAAAGTTTGCCTCTCCGCGCACCGATGTACGCTGTCGGACAAACGTTTTTCACAATATACACTCAATCTAAAACTTTTTCAAGTATGTCTTATTGTAATATTTTCCGGGCTTGACCCAGAATCTACGAGTCTGTATTTTAGACAAGTTTAGTGTCCTCTAAGATGAGTTTCGCCATCTTTTCATAATCGCTTCACGCTTCACGCTTCACGATTCACGCTTCACGCTTCATATTATCTCTTTTCTGCCTCATCTATCGCTTTTTGTGCCTCCTCTACATAGTGGACAGGGAAGGTAAGGGCCCGTTTGACAATATTGAATGGGGCAATAACAATATCTTTTGCCAACGTGTTTTTTATGACCGGATCTTCCAACTTACCACTCATAGTGATAGTCGTTGTTACGGTATCTTCCTCTTTACCAACTAGAATGTAGCCTAGAAGAGGGATCTTTGAGAGATTTGTTCCTGCTTCAGTCACAAGAGACATTTCGACATCATGTGTCATGTTTGTTAAGTTGACACTTCCCGTGCCGTTAAAAGCAATCTCTTCTGCCTTAACATGAAAACCGTTGATGTTAATGACATTATCTTCCACCGTAAAGCTGGCATAGCCCTCATGTACCTTTAGACCTTTAGAGGTGTAGTGGGGGACTGAAAAAGTAACAAGAGCCGGGATGGTGTTAAGCAAGGCAAATACATTGTTGAGGATCTTGTAATCTTTAACGATAGTGTCTTTTATCTGTACAACACCATCAATCTTGTTATCTATTCCCGTAAGAAAAAAGGAAAACTTACCGCCTTTAAAATCAGAAAATTTTGCAAGCCCGTCCATGAACTTGTCATTGAGATTATCACCATAAATAAAGAACTTCTTATCATAATATTCTAAGAAGGCTCCGCCGTTATTACC
>JAQIBF010000162.1 GCA_027859195.1 Helicobacteraceae bacterium | reverse complement strand
TTTTATACATTTCCTGGGCAGTGATGACATACTCATCAAATGTGATTTCGACTCTCTCTTGTGTCGGCGTCTCAAGAATGACCAAAGGTGCCGATGCCAGATAGCCTGCAAAATCTTTCGGCATGTACATAGTGCCGATGTTTTTGCCTTCATCTTCAAACACAAGATGACTGAAACCCCTGTCAATCTTTTGGATAAGGTCATAGGCCAAGGCATTTTCAAAATCTATCTGCGAAGGCTGCGGCGTTACTTGACGACCAAATGACGAGCCTCTGTGATTGGCCAGACCCTCAAGGTCAATAGAGTGTTTAACGTTGTCCAGCAGTATGGTTTTTCCTGAGCCGGTACGTCCTCCAAGAATAATAGGTTTGAAATGCGTAGGGGCACTTTCAATCTCGGTTAATAGATAGTTTCTAAAGGCTTTATACCCGCCCTGTAGTCGTACAATCGCATCGCCGGCTTCAGTAGCCCACTCTTGCGATATCTTGGAACGCTGTCCCCCTCTAAAGCAGTAGAGCATGGCTTTCGGATTGGCTTCTATAAAGTCATGCCATGCGTTGACACGCTCCTGCTTGACGGCGCCTCCGACAAGCGTGTGTCCGAGCTGGACTGCAGCTTCATTGCCTTTTGCTTTATAGCAGATACCAACCTGGTGGCGTTCCTCGTCTGTCATAAGTGGCAGGTTGACTGCGTGAGGAAAGGCTCCCTTCTCAAACTCGACCGGGGCCCGAACATCGATGAGAGGGATGCGGTTTAGGACAATAGACTTAAAATCATCGCTTAAGGGTAACTCGGACATCTAGAGGACCTCTACCAGATGCTCACCTTGTAGAGATGTCTCACCGATAGCTTCGAGTGTCAAGCCCGATCTGCTGGTCATTTCAAAAAATGCATCGAGGCCTGTTTTTTTGACGATGATAAGCAGGCCGCCAGAAGTTTGGGCGTCGCACAAGATCTCACGCTGCTGCTGCGTCATTTCGCTGATCTTGTGTCCGTAGCTCATAAAGTTTTTACGTGCGCCACCGGGTATACAGCCGAGTGCTCTGTACTTTTCCACATTAGGCAGTAACGGTACTTTGTCAAACCAGACGGTTGCACTGATGTTGCTTCCTTCGCAGATCTCGCTTAAATGTCCAAGTAGACCGAAACCGGTAACATCGGTCATAGCAACAACACCTGCAAGCGGTGCGAGTTCGGCACCGATCTTGTTGAGTGTTGTCATTGCTTCGATAGAGGGTTCGATGTGACCCGGTTCAATTTTCTTTTGTTTCTGCGCTGTAGAGAGAATCCCTATACCTAAAGGCTTCGTAAGAAAGATGAGACAATCTGTTTCTGCTGTGGTGTTCTGCATAAGATCTTTGTTGTCGACGACTCCTGTTACGGCAAGGCCGAAGATCGGTTCAGGCGAATCTATAGAGTGTCCGCCTGCGAGAGGAATACCGGCTTCTTCACAGATGGCACGTCCCCCGTCTATGACCTGGCGTGCAACATCTGCAGAGAGTTTGTCTATCGGCCAGCCAAAAATAGAGATGGCCATTAACGGACGCCCGCCCATGGCGTAGATGTCGCTTAGTGCATTGGTTGCAGCGATCTTCCCAAAGGTAAAAGGGTCATCTACGATCGGCATGAAAAAATCGGTCGTCGAGAGAACCGATGTACCGTTGCCAAGGTCAAAGGCGGCCGCATCGTCTTTATGTTTATTACCGACAAGAAGCTGCGGATAGTCGATCTCTTCTCGCGTGCTTTGCAATATTTCGTCGAGCAACATCGGCGAGATCTTGCATCCGCATCCAGCTCCGTGGCTGTACTCGGTAAGTTTTACTTGCTCCATTTGTTTCCTTGTTTGGCTATACTTTTAGCATCTTTGAAAAGCCCATTACTACAATTGGATTTCCAAAGATGCCCCGATATTATAGCAGTGAGAGATTAATGATAGAGATACCGAATTTTAAAACATTGGAAATTACGCATATCGTCTGTGACTATAACGGCACAATTGCAAAAGACGGGATAGTTTTGCCTGCTATCAAGCCGCTCTTTGCACAACTGTGTAAACGGTACACCCTCCATGTCATAACAGCTGACACTTTTGGCAGTGTTCATGCACAACTTGAGGGGTACAACACGCAGATCAAAGTCTTGTCAAGTGATGATCATACGAAAGAGAAAGCCGACTATATTACGCAGTTAGGTTCAGAGGGATGCGGGGCTATGGGTAACGGTAACAACGATAGTGAAATGCTTAAAACGGCTGCTATCGGCATTGCTGTCCTGGGTGACGAAGGGTGCAGTAAAGATGCACTTATAAATGCGGATATGATCTGCCAAAACAGTGCAGATGCGCTTGCACTTTTTCTTGAAACAAAACGGCTCATCGCGACCTTGCGAAGATAGCTTTTTGTCAATGCTTTTTAGGAATGAATAATGAAGACCTTGCTTATTTTACGCCATGCCAAATCGAGTTGGAAAGAGGATCACCTCTCTGACCATGAACGACCGCTCAACAAACGCGGCCGCAATGACGCTCCAAAAATGGGCCGCCTGCTTAGTGAAAAACAACTCACGCCACAGTTGATCCTCAGCTCTGATGCAAAACGTGCCCGTGAGACGGTTGAACGTGTGACGGAAGCGTGTGGTTATAAGGGTGAAATAATTTTCAGTAAAGCGCTCTATGCCGCCGGTCAGGAAGCGTACATAAGACTTCTCAAGGAACTTGACGACAAGTACAGCCATGTCATGGTCGTGGGGCATAACCCAGGTCTCGAAGAGCTGGTCGAACGTCTGACTGGAGAAGATCATCGCTTGCCTACAGCGGCATTGGTAAAGGTAAAACTCCCCATCGTGAGCTGGCATGAACTGGTTAAGTCCGTCAACGGTGAACTGGCCGGTCTATGGTCACCGCGCCAGCTTTCGGAATAAAAGCCAATGTTAACCGTATAATTGACCTATCAGCCGCAATAATAGGTTTCAGGCAGACAATGTCTTGCCTGGTATAAAATCAACTGCTGACCCTGAGTACACCATTGATTTTCGTGGTATGTTACTCTTTATTCTATTTTTAAGGAAAAAGTTATTTTTTGGAACTTATCAGAGAACTTAGCTAAAACAATATGTTTAAAATAGTATTTTTAACACTTTTTCTAACAATGTTCCTGTATGCGGTTGTATTTCAACTGCAACCGCATATGGAGAATGTGAAGACATCTGCCAGCGTCAATTTCTTTGAAGACACTACGAAAAAAATGGGTATTGACAATATAAAAGCCCAAAACTTTAAAACAGGTCGTGCTATTCGTTCAAAGCAGGGGAGAAGCCGATCAGCCTGGTGGATGAAACTTCAGGTTCAAAACCCTACTGACGAGCCGATAGATTGGATCTTAAAGTTCAACTACGGTCAATTCGACGAGTTGCAAAGCTGGCAGTTTAACGACAAGGGTCTTCTTGTCTCCCACTCTGTAAAGGGTGACCATCATCTTGATGTATCTAAAATACCGTTCGCTCAGCGCTCTTCATTTGAATTTAAAACGCTCCCCGAAGAAGAAGATACACTCTATTTGAAACTCTCGTACGTCGACTCTGGAATAATTGAAATGTTTCATTCAGTCTGGACAAAAGATGCGTTTATAAAATCTCAACAGCTTCGCAATAATCTATTAGTAGGCATCATCAGCGCGCTGTTTGCATTGCTGCTTTACAATATTTTTATATGGATTATTCTGAGAAAAAACGAATACTTTTGGTATAACATCTACCTGGTCGGTGTTATGTTGTCACTTTTAACGTTCAATCAGGTCGGATCCTACTATCTATGGAACAACTCCCTCTATCTTATTGATATGATGCCCTTTCTATCTATTGGCACTCTTTTTGTCTCTTTTATTCTGTTTACGCGTGAATTTCTAGAGACTTCTAAATTTTTACCGGTGGTCGACAAAATATTAAAAGCCTTGATCGTGGTAACCATATCGGCGGTAGTTCTAGCCAATTTCGGCGAACGCCATCTGGCTATCGGCCTTGTTCAACTTGTCTCATTCGTTTTTATCTTCTTCCCTGTAATAGGCTTTATTCTCTGGCATCGAGGTTACCAGATTGCAAGAGGATACACCCTGGCCTCACTTCTCCTTTCATTTACCTTCCTGCTCTCCCTGCTGCGTTATATCGACGTTTTACAAAGCAATGAACTTCTGTTCTGGGTTAACAGATTCGGATTTATAGCCGAGGGGATCTTACTCTCGATTGCGCTTGCGGACAGAATCACTATATTAGAAAAAGAGACGATGCGTGCACAAGAGAGCGTAAGACACACCTTGGAAGAGGCAAAAAATACATTGGAGTCTGAAGTCAAGAAACGGACTGTTGAATTGGAGATACTGACTAAAAAAGCAGAAGAGCTGGCCAGAACAGACGAGTTGACGGGCATATGGAATAGAAGGGCTTTACTGGAACGCGGAGATGATCTCATTCGTTTTGCGATTCGATACAAAATGCCTTTTTCTATCGTTATTATCGATATAGACCACTTCAAAGATGTAAATGACAAATATGGTCATGAAGCAGGGGACATAACTCTTAGATCATTTGCAAAAGAGATAAGCGATAATATACGCGATACCGATTTTTTTGCAAGAATCGGAGGCGAAGAATTTGTCATTTTGTTGGCACATACACGCGCGGATGAAGCTATGGAAAAAACAAAAATATTGTTAAAAAAGATAGAGGCACTGGAGATCTCTTATAAAGATCTTATTGTAAAAGTTACCGCCAGTATGGGAGTATGTGAGTTTTCTGATCTAGAGGATACGAGTTACTCGCTGATTGCCAAAGCAGATCAGGCGCTCTATCATGTCAAGCAGAATGGACGGAACAGTGTCCACCTCTACTTAGAGTGCTAGTTCATTAGTGAAACTGCGGCAAGGGGATCAACGTTTATTTTAAAAAAGAGCCTCTCTGTCTCAGCTCCCGCAGCTGCTATTGGTCCCTTTTGCAGCATTGCCGTCAAATTGCAGTGTCACTTCGAAATGATCGGCTTTGGCTTCTTGTGCAAAGCTATAGCCGCGGTAGGAGGCGATCTTTTCGAGGTTGATCACCTCCTGTTCTCTTTCGACGATCATTTTCAGCGTGTTGCCGCTATAGCTGTTGAGCGTTGATTTGAGCTGATGCATGGCATCTGGGATCGGAAGGTTGCGGCGCGGGTCAAGAGGCATGCCTCTTGTATCAAGTACACCGTCCTTAAGGTTCAGTGGCACCTGGTATTCGCTCATCAAACGTTTTGAAGAGGCTTTCCATCCGGCTTTATCGAGGTCGGCACTTCCAAAGAGAGCACAGTGGCAGGTACCATACTCTTTGATCTCGTCTTCGATAAACTCGCAGGGGCACATCATCTGTTTGTCCAGTTTGGCATTGCCAGAAGGTTCAAAACAGGGGCAGTAGCGTTTCCCGAAGATCGCTTCCATCTCGCTGAGCCATATCTCCAGATTTGTGGACATCATCCAGCTCGGATTGAGTGCATAGTTTTTCTGCGCCGTGTATCTTACAATCCACTTGTGCTGTTTCTTTACCTCTGTGCGGTATTGCCAAAGACCTTTAAAAAAGCCAATCATCATTGCTAGCATTGCTGTTTTCCTTTATTCATCTGTCCGGCAGATGTTATCGAAACGGAATTATAGTGACAAGGGTATTAAAATATTTATTATGTGGCTGAATAGGTGAAAAGACGTTTACTGAAAAATCCTGCCATGCGAAAAATAGCTTAACAACTATTTTCTCTCAAAGCGTTGCGCGAAGCCCTGTCTACCAACGCAAAAAGTCTATCGACCTCCTCTTTTTGATGTGGGAGCGGATGGCCGCGTACCTTGACGATCTCACACTCAATCAGGTCGGTCACCTTATAGAACTCCCGATAGAGTTCATGATTGGCAATGTACCTGTTCTTCTTTGACTTGTAGTCATTCTGTTCAAACCGGGCACGTCTTCCCTGCAGACTGAGGATGTTCTGTGAGTCCGTATGGATGATCACTCTGCACCCCGCGCTCGTGAGATCGCTCAGTGCCCACAATAGAGTCTGCAGTTCAAGTTTTGTGGAAGAGGTCTGCTCAAAGCGCATGGATTTCACACTGCTCTGCAGCGACTCCAGGTTCGTTACCTCTTCAGTCACGAGGAGGTAAGCGCCGTAGCCCACCTTTGATTGGGGATTGACACTTCCATCGGTAAACAGTCTGAGCTCAGCCATCAATTAGCCCTCTCCTGAATTCATGCATTAGATATTGGTGCCGTGGTAAAAATAGTATCCCAGACCGAGCGTAAAGAGCAGGTCTCCGTAAAGGGAGTGCTCGATGGCAGTAAGCAGGATCGAGCGGCTCTTCAGATAGGTCTGTGCAAACAAGAAGCCGCCGAAGAAGGTGAAGAGGACCGCTACCCAGTTTCCAAAGACGATGTGAATATAGGCGAAGAGGAGGGCGTTAAGCGTAACAAGCAGCAGAGGACGCTTCTTAAAGCGCTTTTCGTAACGGTGAAAGAAGAAGCCACGAAAGAGTATCTCTTGAAAGAGTGCCGAGAATATAGGATAAAAAAGTATGATTCCCAGCCAAAAGAGGGGTTCTGTTTTAGGCAGGCTCAAAAAGAGCTCCGGATGATAGAATAGGGTGAAAAGCGTTATGGCGCTGCCGATCAAAAGAAAACGTTTCAAGACGCTATAGAGTGCTTGACGGTCGAAGTCGATCACCATTATTTTGACCTTGCTGCTGCGCAGGAGCAGATAAGCATAGAGCGAGATAACCCACAGCAGCGGCATGATGGCCTCTTTTGGAAGGGGTCCCCAGACGATGAGCAGCGGCGGAGAGAGAAATATAAGGAGAAATTCCCCCAGCAGAGTCATTTTATTCATACTGCCGACTATAGCACATTTGCATTACGGTACGGACTCTCTCTTCCGCAGATTATGATTTGGAACTAATCCGGATTCTGCAACTTTGTTTAGGTTTTTCGATGCTATAGTAGAAGATCATCTTGTTTGAGACATCCGTTAATGTTTGAATCGAGGTAGTCATGAAAGAGACCATCGTCATCTATAAGAAGCATCGTGTTTTTATCGAAAATTCGTTGACATCTATGATAGGCAATCTTGATAAAAGTCAGTATGAGACGATCAAAGAGAAGTCTATTTTCACGCTTATGCCAGGACTTAAAGCCACCTATAAGATCAATGCCAACTATAAACAATCAACGCCGATATACATGGAAGAGGGCTCTGACAGCAGTTATGTCGGCCTTGATAAAACCTACCTGCTCGGACGCGTTCAGTTTCGTGACGACAATATCTATATATCCAACGCCTATGTCAACTCACGAAGCGGCACGCCTTTTATTACGATCGTAGAGCATGTGGACACAGAATATGTCGTTTATGATTTTGAACTTTACAAGCTCTTAAAAGAGCTCTCGCTCATTCAGGGACATGAACGTTTTGGTGAGTATACGCGCTACGCTTATGGTGTTTTCGGATTTATGCTGGCAGGATTTTCGGGAGCTTTAGTCTTTTATGCGATCTATATTGCAGGATCGCTGATCATTGAACAGGACAGGGATATTCTTGCAGGGCTATTTCGTTCCATCATCGCACTGACGCTGGGTCTGGCTATCTTTGACCTTTCCAAGACCATTTTGGAACATGAGGTCTTTTATAAGAGTCTCAGCCGTGACAATAACCTTGAAAACCGTCTGTTGGCGCGTTTTTTGACCTCTATCATTATTGCACTTTCGATTGAGTCGCTGATGGTGGTCTTTAAGATCGCATTGAGTGATTACTCCAAGATGATCTATGCGTTTTACCTTATATCTGCTGTGGGCATCATGATCGCAGCGTTGAGCCTCTTTATCTTTATAATGCGTTACCAGGGGCATAAGAGTTGAGTGTTTGCGGAGTGTGAGATGAAGTAGGAATAGAAAAAGGCACGATGCCTTTTTCTGAAGGTTAATGCGTTATACGAACTGTTAGGTC
>JAQIBF010000129.1 GCA_027859195.1 Helicobacteraceae bacterium | reverse complement strand
CGGTCAGCAACGGTCAAAATCGGATTAATCAATTTATCATCTTTTTTGCCATTGTAGGAGGCTTAGCAACATTCGGGTTTTGGGGAGTGATCTTGGGGCCTGCAATTATTGCGCTTGCTATTACAACACTAAGAACCTTGCGCAAAGCTAATAACCAAACCCTTGGACATACAAATAGGAGTTAGCCTCGCAGGTTGAGCGTACATTCCGACCCCTGAATCTCAGCGAGAGCAAGTTCCTGGCTTAGTTTTGATTTGCCGTGACATTCCCAATAACTAAAGCAAAAACTTTTTTCCTGTTTATATTCAGAAAGTCAAGTACATTACCCTGACTATTCGTGAATGATTTTAATATAAGCTCGCATGTTAGCTTTTGCTGCTTTTGTATAAACATGACTTGGCGTAGCCTCATATTTTGTAGGTCTTGTCTCTCCATATCCAATAACAGAGATTTTATCTGCTGAGATAAGCTTTTCTTCGACTAAATAATCTTTAACAGATTGTGCTCTTCTTTCACTCAAGCCTTGGTTATATTTCTCCGTACCACTCTCAGATGTATATCCTGCGACAAGCATTTTGATTTTAGGATTTTCACTCAATTGAGCGATATCTCTTTTAAGTGCACCCTTTGCCTCTTCACTAAGTGTAGACTGATCAAACTGAAAATGGATATCCTCAAAAACAATGAGAACTATTTTCTTTTCTGTGACAGATTCTATTATCTTTTTTTCAGCCTCTGGCTCAGTTACAACAACAACCACCTCTTCCTCTTTCGGAGCAGGAGCAATTACCTCTTCTTGTTCTGAAACAGGAGCGGCTTCATTCTTTACACCAAACCTATAAGTGAGACCAAGAGAATAAAGATCTATATCGCCATTATTACCGACTGCATCGCTAATGCGATAGCGTTCTGCTTCTAAACGCATTCCGAGTGCATCAGTTATTGCGTATTGTAGTCCAGCACCAAACTTATAATTCAAAGCAGTCTTTTCAGGACTAGTATCTGGCACAGAGAGAGTTCCGGTTGCGCTATAAGAGTCTTTTGCTTGAGCATAATTTGCTCCTATTCTACCAAATGCTGAAAAGTCTTCTGTGATAGGTAAAATACCAACTGCATCCAGGTTTAGTCCCATGACTTTTATCTCACCATCCAAGGTTCCTGTCGATGTGGATACTGCATAATCAAACTTTCCAAGATTAAAATAGCCACCCTCAAGGGCAAAATATTTGTTAAACTGGTAGCCTCCAAAAAGCTTGTACCCAAGGTCTTTGTCATCATCACTATACGAGGGGTTTGTTAGATTTTGAGTGATTTTATCTTCATCAATATTTGTCGTTGAAAGACCAATGTTGCCACCTATGTACCAGCCTGAACTATAGTCTGTCGTCGTTTGTGCCATCAATGGATTAGCGAAGCTAGCAAGCAGTAAAAAACCAGCTGTTTTTGTAGCTCTTATTACTGTAGATTTCATTTTTTCTCCTATTAAGTGTTAAAATTTCCTACTAACTCTTACGAAAGATAATAGGTATAATTTTATATATTTTGATGCAAACTATCAGAAATTATGCTCAAGTTTGTATCTACTGCGTATGCTTTTTTACTCACACCCTGCAGGTGCAGATGCATTGCCAGGTACAGAAACATGGTTAGAATCAAACACAAATGCGCCATCTGTAAAAGCACCGGCAAACAATCTACCGCATGAGCTTGCACCGGTAACCATTGTAATGGATGCATATGCAAGTATGTTGCCGTTCCACTCGGTACCTGTTCCGAGTGTAGCAGAAGATCCAACTTGCCAATAGACATTGGATGCTTTAGCACCGCCTACTAATAGTATACGAGTATTAGCAGTCGTAGTAAGATGTGAACCTGCTTGAAAAACAAAAGTAGCATCTGGGTCGCCCTGCGCATCGAGAGTAAGGTCACCCGATATGTCAATTGATGTGCCAGATTTATATACACCGGTACGGAAGTAGTTATCTCCCTCAACCATTACACTCCCTGTAGCACCCAAGCTAGTTGGGGCTGCTATTGTTCCTCCAGTCATATCTCTAATGCTGATATACGCTGCACGCAAGTCATCCGTAATAGGTTGCGCAGTTATTGTATCTGGATAAAGTGGTGTAATTACATCTCCGTTAATTGATGGAGCCTTGCCGTCACAAAGACCAAAACCAGGACCATCAGCATAAAGAATTTGAACACCGTTACATGTAGCAGTTGGATTGAACACAACATTCCCGTCTATAAGCGTATTAGGCGCGGTAACAGTGTTAGTTATCCCTGCAGTAGAAGCAATTCCATAAGGTGCAGCCAGACCGAGGTCTACTAGTGGCGGTGTGACTGATGCTGAAGCTGTTACAAAAGTCCAATTATAATCATTTAACATTGCGTTGCCTGCCAAATCTTTTGCCACAGTTGTAATTATAGCCGTGCAATTGGTGTCTGGTGATAAATTAGAATCGGGATTAAACGAAGCAATTTTGTTGATTACTGAGTACGTTCCATTTCCATCTACATTAGTAGAGGTATTTGTTTCCATCACACTAAAAGTAGATGGTGTTGTTGCAGTAATTGATAATGGCTTCATTGCCTCGCTAAACGTTGCAGTAATTGTTTTTGTGACTGATACATTGATATCACCATTTCTTGGGCTGGTTGATTTAACCTCAGGAGGAGTTGTATCTGCAGTTGATCCTGTTGTAAAGTTCCAAACATAATTGTTTGCGAGCGCAATTCCGGCTGCACTAGTAGCATCAGTGGTAATGGTAACGGTATAATTGCTATCTGATAGTAGGTTTGCCGTAACATTAAGCTCTGCCAATTTATTTGCATAGGTAACGTTACCTTCTACTTGATGCGTAGTTAAATTGGCATCTGAGAGCCAAAAACTAGATGTAGTCAGTGTTGCCGAATCCATTGGCATACTAAATTCGGCTGTAATACTTTGAATATTAAGGGACACATTTGTCTCATTATTAACAGGTACCACAGCGACAACTGTAGGCGCGCCAATTACTGGAGTAGTAGTGGTAGTAGTAGCAAGTCCCAGAATAGGATCTCCTTTTACACCACATCCACTAATAAAAACACTCACCATTATGGGTATAACCCAAGAAATAACACTTTTACGGATAATTATCGACATTTCAACTCCTTTAGTAACAAACTCAGTATGTGATGAATTGTTCTTTGATGGTACTCCTATTGTTAATTGCATTAATATAAAAGTTTAAATTAATAAATATGAATAGTAAAGTCCATTAAACCATGTAGAGATAGTATTATTTCATTTACATGTACAACAGGAAAGCAATGTAACAGCCATCTCTTCCTTTTTCACTATCGGCGTCATTAGCTATGCAAAAACAATTTTCAATATGGGCTCAACATATCCATAAATTATTCTTCTGCTATGCTCTTCTTATTGGTGACGGAGCTAAAATTAGCATGATTTTCAAATAAAATCCCCTAAAACAGGAGAGTTGATAGATTTATCGGCCTATCTTAGCTTGACCTATATGGAAAAATCAAGTCTCAAATTCATCCTATTAGTGAAATATTTTTCTAACTGATCTATTAGTCGGATACACTGCGATACTAAAACTAACTTTAACAAACTAAGCAAGCATAACTACATCAGATCAACTAAATATCGCTTTACCAAAAGTCCAGATGACTTTGCTCACGGGTACAATCGATTAAGTAGTTGGCTAAGTGAACTATTGTATTACAGTATCAGTAATGAACGCCATCACCAAGAAGAATTAACAAAAGAGTTTGAGCTGTTGATAGATAAAAAGCGTAGTAAAATTATGAAGTTAGAACCCTCAATATATCGTAATGGATTGCTGAAGGCTATGGATGATATTAGAAATGAACGGCAGAGCTAATAACTTTAGTTCGCCCAGGAACCAGGGGTTAGGTGATGAAAATGCACTTTTATAATCTCCATGTATAGTAGTTTACTAAACTCTAATCAACTATGACATTGCAGATGTACGATAAGTATAGAAAGCAGGAAAATAGAAAAAGAGCTACGTTTTTAACAGGATTATTATAGGCACTAATGGGCACAGTTTGGGCACATTGCTAAAGTTGTTTGTTTGTAAGTACAGTGTTTATGGGGTTTCTAAAGAAGTGGCTCCGGATACTGGATTCGAACCAGTGACCAAGTGATTAACAGTCACCTACTCTACCGCTGAGCTAATCCGGAATGTGAAAAGTGTTAAGAAAAAATAAATTGCTTTACTCTTTTTAACTTTGGAACCAAAATCGTTGTACGAAGTACCGATGACGACTACGAGGCGAAATTATAGTGAATGGGGCCCTTAATGTCAAGGTTTGTCGTTACTTTTTACGTTTTCTTTGCATATTTTCTACCGGGACATAGAATTCCAGTTTTGCACGTTCGATCATCTCTATTTTTTTTTCTTCTATCAGTCTCAGAAGTCTCTTTTTACTCTCTTCGTCAAAGAGGATCTCAACATCCTCAGGCGTAAGTGGACGCTTGTCCAAGGTGTTGATGATCTCGTCTTCAGTATATGAAGACTGCGAGAATTCGGCATGGCCGCGCGATGCAATATTGATAGGCAGCGAAGCGTCAAATTGCTGTGCGATGGCGACGAGTTCACCGTAGCTTATACCTTCGACAGGGTAGGCCGGAGGGCGGTCGATGGTACCGATATCGATACGCAAGGCTTTGAGACGATGCAGCACCTCGTTGAGCTTCACGATCTCCTCTTTGGTGTCGTTGAGCCCTCTGACAAAAAGTATCTCGATAAAGAGTTTGCCTCTGTACATTTCACTGAACTCAACGACAGCTTCGACCAGTCGTGAGATGTCTATACCCTCGTGAGGCCGGTCTATCTTTTTGAAAATATCAGTCGTGACAGCGTCAAGTGAAAGTTTGACTTGGTCTAGTGCTAAAAGCGTCATGAAGACTTCTCTGTCGACCAGTGCGGCACTGTTGGTCAGAATGAGCGTCTCTTTATTCTCTTTGATCTTGTCGATCTCGCTTATAAGCTCTTTGAGGTGAGGGTAGAGGGTCGGTTCACCGTTGGCTGTAAGGGTGATCTCGTCGATGTTGTTGTGCTCTCGCAGTGCTGCTTTAAGATCGGTTATGATCTCTTCGACCGTTGGTGTTTGACTTTGGGTCTCTACTGTTGCAGCAGGTGCAAGTTCACAGTAGAGACAGTCAAAGTTACACTGTTTGTGAGAAGGGGAAAGGTCGATGCCCAGGGAGACTCCGAATCTTCGAGAGTGTATCGGTCCGAAGATGGTCTTCATTGGGTACCTGTTTATTTTTTAGAGACGCGATGGCACTCGTTGACAAAGTGAATAGCGTTTTCGACGGGAACATCAGGAAGGATGCCGTGGCCGAGGTTAAAGATGTGGCGTTTTCCGCCCATGGTCTCCTGGATCACTTCGACACACTGTGTCGTTGCCTCTTTTGAGTAGAGACGGCACGGCTCCATATTGCCTTGAAGGACGTATTTGTCTCCCAGTTTCTCTTTAGCAAGGGACATCGGTGTAGACCAGTCGACGCCGAAGACATCGAAGTTGCCATAGACTTTATCAAGGAACGCCGGGATCCCTTTAGGGAACATGATGATGGGGATATGCGGGTACTTCTCTTTAAGATACTCCGCGATCTCGACCATATATTTCCATGAAAACTCGTCATACTTGCCCGGTTCGATAGCTCCTGCCCATGAGTCAAAGATCTGAACAACGTCAATACCGCTTTGGATCTGCTTCTCCATGTATAGCTTGACCACTTCTGTCACCTTTGCAAGAATGTTGTGAAGCAGTTCCGGGTTTGAGTACAACATCTTCTTACAGATGTTATAGGTCTTGGTGCCTTGACCCTCGATCATGTAGGTTGCCAATGTCCACGGTGCTCCGGTAAAGCCGATCAAGGCTTTGTCGTCACCGCGCTCGTCAAGTTGTTTACGAAGCAGCTTGATCGTGTCGTAGACGTAAGTCAACTTGTCTGCCGCCTCTTCGCCGTCGAGCAGTTTGTCAAGATCATCTTGAGAGGTGATAGGATCATTGAACTTCGGGCCTTCACCTTTGATGAACTCAAGATCCATACCCATCTCATTAGGAATGACAAGGATGTCGCTGAACAAGATAGCCGCATCAACGCCGACAATGTCAAGAGGCTGGATCGATACTTCAGCCGCTTTTTCAGGGTCATGGCACAGGTTGAGGAAGTTTCCGGCTTCAGCACGGACTTTCATATATTCAGGAAGGTAACGGCCGGCTTGTCTCATCATCCAGACCGGGGTGTATGGTGTCTCTTTGCCAAAACAGGCATCTACAAATATCTTACTCATGGGTGTCCTTCGTGAGGGTTTTAACTTCGGTTTTATATTAATTGTCATTCTGAACTTGATTTAGAATCTAGCTCTTTATGACAACGATGTTATCATCTACATCGAAGATGTAGTGGATCCCAAATCAAGTTTGGGATGACGCAAGGTATCCTCTTTAATGTTTTCCTACTTTGTTGAGGAAAAAGAGACCAACGGCTACAGCGGTAATAGAGAGGGCAAAGTACAACAACTCTAATGCACCGTGGTACTCTGTGTAGCCTACCTTCTGGAAGAATCCGACGACTAAAACCATAACAATGACTTTAGAGATCTTGTCTTTGAGCTGGTCCAAAGAGTGGATGGCCAGGATCTTACTCTCTTCGCCCTCTTTACTTTTAGCGGCGTCAATATCGGAGATAAAGAGCTCATAAAGGCCAAAAGAGAAAAGTAACATCACAACACCAATAAGATAGAGGTCTACGGCACCGATGATCTTACCGACGATGTCATCATGAAAATGTTCAGGATGCGCGTGACTGATATAGGTATTTATGACATATTTGGCTGTTGTAAAGATATCAACACTTGCAACAATAAAGAGTATGATCGCACCGACCAGACCGAAAATTACGGCAAGAAGAACGATGAACCTTGAGCTCCATAATCCGTTTTCAAAGATTCTTTCCAACATCTATTTTACCTCTTGCATAGCAACCCATTTTTGGGCAATGCGTACGGC
Source organism: Helicobacteraceae bacterium (assembly GCA_027859195.1). Classification (GTDB taxonomy): domain Bacteria; phylum Campylobacterota; class Campylobacteria; order Campylobacterales; family Sulfurimonadaceae; genus Sulfonitrofixus. The sequence goes on along the minus strand of JAQIBF010000129.1, from coordinate 7,419 downwards.
ATTTGTTGCTGCACCGACACGCAGGTTGTCGGCGACGACAAACATGTGAAGGACATTGTTACGGTAGAGGTCTTTACGGATACGGCCTACAAAGGTCTCGTTCTGGTCAACACACTGTACAGGCATCGGGTATTCGCTTGCTTGAGGGTTGTCGATGATGACGATGTTCTCTGCTTTTGAGAGAAGTTTACGTGCTTCATCAACATCGACGTCACTGTCAAAAGTGAGTGTCAGCGCCTCTGAATGACCACGGAGAACCGGAACACGTACACATGTTGCACTGACTTCGATACCTTTATGCATGATCTTTGTAGTCTCGTTGACCATCTTGATCTCTTCTTTTGTATATCCATTTTCCATAAACACATCGATCTGTGGTATGACATTCAGCGCGATCTGGTGCGTAAAAGAGTTGTGTTCAGCCTCACTGAGTTTAAATGCAAAGAAAGCCTGCATCTGGGTAACAAGTTCTTTCATCGCCTCTTTTCCGGCACCTGATGTTGCCTGGTAAGTACTGACATCAACACGTTTAAGGTCATACGCATCGTCAAGCGGTTTAAGTGCCTGAACCATCTGAATGGTTGAGCAGTTCGGGTTTGCAATGATCCCTTTGTTTTGCCACTGTGCAATATCTTCCGGATTGACTTCCGGAACGACAAGAGGCACCTCTTCGTCCATACGGTAGTGGCTGGTGTTGTCAATAACAACGGCACCGGCTTCAACGGCGAATGGGGCAAATTTTGCAGAGATCGATCCGCCGGCAGAGAAGAGGGCGATGTCGATCTCCTCTTCTGCAAAGACTGTTTCTGTCAACTCTTTGATGACAATCTCTTTGCCGTTAAACTCTACCGTATTGCCTGCACTTCGGCTGCTTGCCATCGGGACAAGTTTGTTAAGCGGGAAGTCTATCTCTTCTAAAACTCGCAATATCTCTTCACCTACGGCGCCGCTGGCACCGACAACAGCTACATTATAATTCGCCATTTGTTTTCCTTACTCTATTGTAAATATTTAATAATTTATGAAACGATAACCGATCTCTTTAAACGGTTAGCTATTTAAAACGAAGGGTACTCTTTAAAAAAGAGTATCGTTCCCCTCTTCATCGATCATTGGCGGTGCCTGAGTCAGGTCACCTGTATCTTCACGGTCATCATCGTCCTCTGATTCGATCTTAGGACAACGTGCGATGTTGACAACATCATCACCTTTAACGATATAGACACCCGATGTGTTACGGCTTGACTTGGAGATGCTCTGCATGTCGACACGGATCATTTTGCCCTCTTTGGTCAAGGCCATCATGTCCATGTTCTCATCGACCATAACGGCACCGACAACGCGGTTTCCTGTTTTTTGGTTGAGTTTCATTGCGATCACACCAGATCCGGCACGGTTTGTCAAGCGGTACTCGGCAGCCGTTGTACGTTTACCGATACCTTTTTCACTGACCGTCAGGATCTCCTGCTCGTCACTGTCGATGACATTCGCGTCAATAACACGGTCATCGGGATGCTTGAACTTGATACCGCGAACACCGCGGGTACTTCTACCTTGGTCACGTGTCTTCTCGATCTCGAACTTGATACATTGCGCTTTTCTCGTCAAGATAAAGAGGTACTTAGTCTTGGCTGTCGCTATCTTAGCCGTGATGAGTGCGTCATCATCATCAAGAATGATCGCACGGACACCATTGCTTCTGATGTTAGAAAATTCAGAGAGCTTGGTACGTTTGACAATACCCTGCTTGGTAAAGAAGACCAGTGATTTTTCATCGCTGAAGTCTGTTGTAGGCAAGATCGAACGGATCCTCTCATCAGGAAGGAGATTAACCAGGTTAACCACCGCTTTACCTTTAGCCGTACGTGAACCCTCAGGGATACGATAGACTTTTAACCAGTGGAGTTGACCGCGATTGGTTATGAATAGGAGTGTGTCGTGTGTCATACAGGTAAAGAAGTTCTTGATAAAGTCGTCATCGTAGGTGGTTACGGCTGTCTTGCCTTTACCGCCGCGGCGCTGTTTCTCATAAAGTGCCAACGGTACACGCTTAATGTAGCCACGGTGTGTAATGGTAACAACCATCGGCTCATTAGGGATAAGGTCTTCGATATCGATATCGTCATAGTTGTCTTCGATCGATGTACGGCGTTTACTCTCATACATCTCGTGTACTTCCGTCAACTCATCGCTGATGATCCCTTTCAGGACCTCTTCGCTTTTGAGGATAGACTCTAGGTATTCGATAAGTTCCAGCACTTCACGAAGTTCATTTTCAATCTTTTCACGTTCAAGACCGGTGAGCTTTTGAAGACGCATATCAAGGATAGCCTGTGCCTGAATAGTAGAGAAGTCAAACTCGCTTATTAGTCCCTCTTTAGCCTCTTCGGCATTTTGACTTGCACGGATCAGCTTGATGATCGCTTCGATGTGGTCAAGTGCTTTTTTTAGACCTTCCAAGATGTGTGCTTTGGCCTTCGCTTTTTCAAGGTCGAAGATCGTACGGCGGATAATGACCGTTTTACGGTGGTTCAAGAAGTGCTGAAGCATCTCAATAAGTTTAAAGACACGAGGTTCCTGGTTGAAAATAGAGAGCATGATGATCCCGAAGGTCGTCTGCACATTAGTCGATTTGAACAGGTTGTTAAGAACGATCTCTCCCATTGCGTCGCGTTTAAGCTCGATAACTACACGAATACCTTCGCGGTCTGACTCGTCGCGGATCTCCGAGATACCTTCGAGTTGTTTATCTTTTACCAGGTTGGCGATACTCTCGATCAATCGTGCTTTGTTGACTTGGTAAGGCAGTTCATCGATAACGATGATATCTCTCTTGCCTTTGATCTCGGTATGCGTCTTGGCCCGTACCTTGATGCGTCCGCGACCTGTCTCATACGCATCCGTGATCCCTTTTTTGCCAAAGATCGTACCACCAGTCGGGAAGTCAGGGCCTTTTACATGCTCCATAAGTTCAGGAAGTGTTACATCAGGGTTTTCAAGCATAAGGCGCAGCGCCGAGAGGATCTCATGCGGATTGTGCGGCGGGATGTTGGTTGCCATACCGACCGCAATACCGGATGAACCGTTAATAAGAAGGTTTGGAACACGTGTCGGCAATACGTCCGGCTCTTGTGTGGTGCCATCGTAGTTATCGATCATGTTGACCGTATCTTTTTCAAGGTCTTTAAGCATTTCGCCTGCATACTTGGTCATACGTGCTTCCGTATAACGCATTGCAGCGGCGTTGTCGCCATCAACTGAACCGAAGTTTCCCTGGCCGTCAACGAGTTCCATACGCATTGAGAAAGGCTGTGCCATACGGACAAGAGCGTCATAGACAGCCGTATCACCGTGCGGGTGGTACTGACCGATGACGTCACCGACGATACGTGCAGACTTTTTGTACTTTGCACCGGCAGAGAGGTTCAGTTTGTCCATTGCATACAAGATGCGGCGGTGAACAGGTTTAAGTCCGTCACGCACATCCGGAAGCGCACGACCGATGATGACACTCATGGAGTAGTCGAGGTAACTCGCTTTTAGAGAGTCCTCAATATTAATGTTTTGGATATCACTATGCTCTAACGTGTCACTCATGAAATTGCCTTATCTTAGGGTTAGTGGAGAAACCCTGTAGTAAATTTGAGTGATAATACATCAAAATGGCTTAAAGGCGCCTCTAAATGCCGTATAAGGCACAATTTACATTTTTAAGTTTTGTTTAAAAATAGTATAAAAGCTATATTTTGGAAATATAGTGCATTCTTGACCTTATGGTTAGCCGATGCTTTGTACAAGTTATCTTCTATATAATAGAAATATGCAGAGTTGTGGCAAGGTGCTGTCAAAAAAAAAGTGTACTAGAAAGTGATCAAAAAATAGGCAGTATTCGTTATTGGAGCTGATAATTTTGTCATATACTAGCAGTTGAAATTAACTTAAAAGGAGTAAGAATGAAAAAGTTCTTATTGGCTCTTCTTCTTTTGCCGACATTCGTGTTTGCTGAAGATACATTGAATACAGGTGATACAGCGTGGATGATGATCTCAACTGCACTAGTACTGTTGATGACCCCTGCCGGTCTTGCACTGTTTTATGCAGGTATGACACGTAGTAAAAACATTTTAAATACATATGCTATGGTGATGGGAGCATTTGTTGTTGCATTTGTTGTCTGGATCATTGCAGGTTACTCGATAGCGTTCGGTACAGCTGACAACGCAACGGTTCAAAATGTGTTTGGCGGTTTAGGTAATGTTATGCTTAACGGAATTGCATGGAATGAATTAAGCGGTACATACCCGACTTACGTATTTATCGTATTCCAAGGTACATTTGCTGCTATTACTGTTGCGATCGCTGCCGGTTCTGTTATTGAGCGTATTAAGTTTTCAACCTGGTTGGTGTTTGTAGCAATATGGGGACTTGCAGTTTATGCTCCGATTACACATATGGTATGGGGTGGAGACGGTGCACTACTGTTTGATGCAGGTGCTCTTGACTTTGCCGGTGGTACAGTTGTCCACATGAATGGTGGTCTTGCTGGTCTTGTGTTGGCAATCCTTGTTGGTAAACGTGCTGGTTACCCATCAGTAGCAATGAAACCTATCAGTGTAATGCTGACAGGTGTCGGTGCGGCCCTTCTATGGTTCGGTTGGTACGGATTCAACGGTGGTTCTGCATTCGGTGCAAATGAGATCGCCGGTCTTGCTTACATGACGACAACGATCTCTGCTTCAATCGCAGCTATCACTTGGATCGGCCTTGAGTGGTTCGTTTACAAAAAACCGACACTGCTTGGTGCTGCGACAGGTATTATTGCCGGTCTTGTAGCGATCACGCCTGCAGCCGGTTTTGTTAGTGTTGGCGGTGCCTTCGTAATCGGTATCGTAGGATCTGTATTTGCCTTCTACGGTGTAACAGTTATTAAGAAGAAATTCGGATATGATGACTCTTTAGATGCATTCGGTGTTCACTTCCTAGCTGGTCTATGGGGTGCGATCGCAACAGGTATCTTTGCTCTTAATGATCAAGACCTACTATGGGATGGTCCACTTAAAGCTAGCGGTGACCGTATGGGACAGATCCTTGTTCAATTCGAATCAGTTATCGTAGTCGGTCTGTTCACTTTGATCGGTACTGTGGTTGTATATTACATCTCAGTTCTATTAACAGGTGGAAAACGTGTGAGTGAAGAAGCAGAGGCTGTGGGCCTTGATGAATCAGTACACGGTGAACGTGGATTTAATCTTTAAGATTATTCCTTTAGCATTAATCTAAATAAGTGAGAGTATAATATGCTCACTTGTTCCAAATTATCAGGAGATAAATTTATGAAAAAAATTGAGGCAGTTATTAAACCCTTCAAATTAGAAGATGTAAAAGATGCACTGGCTGAGATCGGTATTACCGGTATGACGGTAAGTGAAGTAAAAGGTTACGGTCGTCAAAAAGGCCATAGCGAACTTTACCGCGGTGCTGAGTATGTTGTAGACTTCCTTCCAAAGATCAAAATGGAGATGGTTGTTACAGACGAGCAGGTTGACGAAGTTGTTAACACAGTTGCTGAAGTTGCTGCTACCGGTAAAATCGGTGATGGTAAGATCTTTGTTTATGACATTGAAAAAGTTGTCAGGATTCGTACAGGCGAAACAGGTCCAGACGCAATATAAGGTGTAGCTTCGGCACGCCTTGCACGAAAGTTTGCCACTCCACGCACACTAGTGCGTTATCGGGCAAACATTTCGCACAATTCGAACCAAATCTACTCCTTATATTGGTTGTGGATAAGGTTCTTGTTTAATTCAGTTTCCCCGAAGATGAACTTTATCATCTTTTTATAATCCTAAATCCTAAATCCTAAATCCTAAATCAACTTCTTCTGTCAAAAACTTAACACTTCTTTTCGCAAACCTCTGTTCAACATCCACTTTAATCTACTATTTCTGATGCTTTGTATAAAATAACGGAAATGTCGTTTCCGTTGGCAGTGGCAAACTTTACAAAGGCTCTATGTGCTCGAAACAGATTTTACCTATATTATAGATACGTTTTTTACACTCTTTGCGATGACGCTGATCATCTTTATGGTTCCCGGATTTGCTATGCTTGAGGCAGGGCTTGTCCGTACCAAAAATGTCACATCTGTCCTGACGATCAACACCATGATCTATGCAGTGGCTTCTTTGGCCTTTCTACTGATCGGTTATAAATACGCTTTTGGCTCATGGGAGAACAGTTCGATGAGTATGTGGGCTGCTTTTTTATTCCAGATGGCCTTTGTCGGAAAGACCGTCAACATTATGAGTGGCGGTGTGAGTGAGCGTGTCCGTATTATTCCTTTAGCCATCTTTACTGTTGTCATGGGTGCGGCTATCTATCCGACCATTGTTAATATTTCATGGGGTGCTAACTTCCTGGATGGGACGCTTTTAGCTCTGCATATGCATGACTTGGCTGGTTCAACGGTCATCCACTCTACGGGGGGTTGGGCACTCTTAGCAGCTATTATTATCATTGGTGCGCGTAAAGGGCGTTATATCGACGGCAAGATCCGTGTTATCCCAGCATCTAACATCCCTTTGGTTGTTCTGGGTGCTTTTTTGCTGTGGATCGGCTGGTTTGGTTTTAACGGCGGGTCGGTCGGTTCGATATCGTCTAAAGAGAGTGCCGATACTGTTGCCTTGACGATTATGAACACCAATACGGCGGGTCTGGCCGGCGCGATCATGGCGGGAATATTGATGTATATGCGTTACCGTCTTTTTGATATTACGATGATCTTAAATGGGGCACTGGGCGGACTTGTCGCAGTGACTGCCGGACCGGACCTTTATGACATGTATTCACCGATCCTGATTGGGGCTGTTGGCGGTATACTGGTTGTCTTTGCGGTACCGTTCTTTGATAAACTTCGTTTAGATGACCCGGTTGGTGCGCTCTCTGTTCACCTTGTTAACGGTATTTGGGGAACGCTTGCTGTCGGTATTTTTGTTGCTGATGTCTCATTTTTGGATCAGCTTAAAGGTGTCTTGGTCGTTGCAGGTTTTGTTTTCCCTGTTTCACTGGCGGTTTTATATGCTATCAATAAGCTTGTCGCATTTAGAGCGCCTGATGATATGCAGGTCGAGGGGATGGATGTCGGCGAGTGCGGAGTCGAGGCGTATCCAGAATTCAAACGCGCAATTTAAAAGTTCCAGCTTCGGCGCAATTTGCGTCCAACTCAGACTCTCCACGTGCACTAGCACGTTATCGGTCTGCGTTAAACACAACTTACACCAAATCTGAAACTTTTACATGTCCAGGTTTGTTTAAGATGAGCTTCGCCATCTTCCTATATCCTATATCCTATATCCTATATCCTATATCCTATATCCTATATCCTATATCCTATATCCTATATCCTATATCCTATATCCT
>JAQIBF010000014.1 GCA_027859195.1 Helicobacteraceae bacterium | reverse complement strand
AGTAATACATCGCTACGTCAGGAAATAAATTTTGGCAGTGGTGAAGAAATGAATGAAGGTTTAAAGTGAGAACTTATCAGCAGTTGATAGTGCCGAAGGGAATCGCTCTTTTCTTTTTTGGTTACTTCTTCTTTTGAGCGAGCAAAAGAAAAAAGTGACGTACTAATGCTATGAAGTAATAAAAGAAGTACAGATGTCTACAGGGGTGTAGATACAAGAGCAAATTTGAAATATAGAAGTTTAAACTTTATCGACCTCTCTTGCGGGCAGTTGCAAAACATAGAGGAAAATCGCGCTCTTTTTAAGAACTGCGCGCTATTGGACTCTAAACTCAACCGCTATCTCATTACTACTTATGGCATTAACACTCTCTTGCGCCAAATATGACGATTGCTTAACGGAGGTAACGATCAGTTTGCCATCTTCAACACTCAGCTCAAAATCGATCTTTGTCGGGTGGTGTGCCAGCAGCGTATCTGAGAGTGCCAAGATATTCGCAAGCTGTTTGATCGTCTGCAGTGAAGGGAGCAGTGATTGATATTTTGCAATATAACTCTTCTTTACCCCTTTTCCAAGCTGATGAAGTACAAGCATAGAGATAAGTGCTATCTCTTGGTGTGTATAACCGTATTCCAGTGCCGTCAAGGTGAGATAGTGACTATGGTTCTGAAAGGAGTAGAAGTGATGTGCAGCACCGATTTTGGCAAGTTTTGCCGCGATGAGGAGACACTTTTCAAGTTCAGGATCTAGTACAAGCTCTTTGTGCAGCAGTGCAAAGAGCCGTTTGGTAAGTTTGACACGGAGGTTGCGCTGCTGAGCATTGTGTGCGTGTTGATCCAACAGGTAGGTCAGTGATGGGTTAAAGTTAGCCGGGAAGGCGTCTTTGTTGTTTCTAAGCAGGTCGCTTAGATAGAGCCCTTCGCGTAGACCCACACCGCTGCAAGTGAGCCTCTCTACCCCTACCTTTTTAATAATACGCAGCAAAATAAGCGCGCCGGGTTTAATGACATCATAACGCTCTTTTTTGACACCAAGCTCTTTTAGCACAGATTTGTCTTTAGCCGATATGATCAGCTGACCCAGTGCAACAATCTCTTTGGCATCAACACTAAAACCATGTACTTTATTGAGCGGGTGCTTTTTTGTTTTGAGAAGGATCTGTGTGAGTGCGCGGAACGTACCACCTACACCGATAATATGTTTTTGATCTTGTACATTTAGTTTTTCAAGAGCAGCATCAATATAGGCTTTGGCACCTTTGATGTCGTCATGGTCAAAAAAGAGCTCTTTTAGGCGTACTGTACCGAGATCTAAAGATTCAGAGTCAATGACTTTACCGTTATCTATACAGGCACACTCTGTAGAACCCCCGCCAATGTCGAGTGTCATTGCATCTTGTGGCGGTAGAAGGTTGGCACAGGCAACGCCGCCTAAATAGGCCTCTCGCTCACCACTGATGACTTTAATATTGAGACCTAACTCTCTGTTTATCAAGGAGAGGAACTGCTTTTTATTATTTGCATCGCGCACAGCCGATGTCGCGACGCAGAGAGTTTTACGTACATCGTATGATTGTGCGATCTGCAGAAAGTCTTTTAGGACCAAAAGAGCACGATTCATGGCGGCTTCTTGGAGCTCTCCGCCATTTTGATACGCTTCTTCGGAGATACGGACACGCGACTTGACCTCATGCAGAAGATGAAATGCAAAACGACTTGTTTTTTCGATGATGATCATACGAACAGAGTTGGAACCAATATCAATGACTGCAGTGCGTTTTGCCATAAGAGTGTACCTTAAATGTGAGCCAAATACATTGGCTTTGAATGTTTAAATTTCTGTAATGCTGATGACCAGAGTTTAATTATAAATATTATAGAGAAAGGGGAGTTAAGAGAGAGTAAGAGAAGAGGGCTACTCTTCGTATTCTTTTAATATTTGTGCATATTTAAATAGTAGTTCGGGAATCGACTCTACGTTGTCTTTGTCAAGTACAAAACAGTCTACAGGACAAACAGCGATACAGGCAGGTTCATCATAGACGTCGACACACTCCGTACATCGGTCAGGGTCGACGACGTAGATCGGATCACCCTCTTCGATCGCCTCAGTTGGACATTCTTCGCGGCAGGCATCACACGCAATACATTCATCGTTAATCAAAAGTGCCATTATAAACCTTATATGTGAACTTATTTAAGTCCTAAAAATATTTCTAGCTCGATTTATAGCAGAAGAAACCTTGAAGTAATTTGAAACGAAAAAAGAGTTCGCAACAGAGGCGTCTCAAGGAAGTAATATTGGTAGCTATTTATGAATTATCTGCTACTTGAGCGGGAGAATACAGTGCAGTTTGGATCGCAATAAAAGTGAAGCTACTGTGCCCATGTCATCGTCGCGATTTTTTAGCGTCATCTCGCCTCCAAGGGCGTCAGCAGCACTTTTTGCCAAAAAGAGTCCCAGGCCTGCTCCGGATTTAGTGCCTTGGCGCTTAAACGGAGCAAAGAGATCCACCGTATCATCGATACCGCAACCTTCGTCGATCACTTCGATCAAGAGACCTTCATTGTTTAGGCGGCTCTGAAGTATTACCTTTTTACCTTTAGGTGTGAACTTAAGCGCATTTTGTAAAAGATTCTGGATGATCTGATTGAGCAGGCTCTCTTGGAGGGTGCACATAAATCCATCTGGCGTAAAGTGCATCTGGAGCTCTTTGCCTTCGGACTCGGCAAGCAGGGTGAAGTCATTGGCTTTACGGCGTAAAATATCAATGATATCCGCTTGAATAGGTGTCTCGAGTTGTGCACCCTCCTGACGACCAATATTTAGAATGCTGGCCACGATCGCATTCATCTCATCGATACTCTTATTGCTGATCTTGATCGCTCCGATGTACTCTTCAGGCGTACGTATTTTAATGGTGGTGACCTGATTTTTGAGTTTCATTACGGCCAGAGGTGTCTTTAGCTCATGCGCGGCACCGATAAAAAGCTCTTTTTGGTATTTGACAAAATTTTGTATACGGTAGATAAGGTGGTTGATACTTTCACCTAAGGAGACAAACTCATCCGGCAGCTCCTGCACTACAATAGGGCGGATCATATGTTCGTTCATATTTGAGAGACGGCGGTTGAGCCCCCTGATCGGCGCAATCAGCATCTTAGAGAAAATGATCGCATAGACGATAACCAGTAAAAACCCGATGGCATTGATAATGAAAATAGAGTTGAGGATCTTTTTGAGGAGTTTTATCGTAGGTGTAATCTCTTTAGTAAGTTTGATATAAGTCGTATCCTCAAGATTGAACGGGTAAAAGAGAACCAGCGACGTCTTTCCATTGTTGGAGATCTCTGTAAACTCTATCTGATCTTGCGCTGTCTTACGTTTGATCAATTCGATCGTCAGTGCCAGAAGGGCATCACTGTTGCTCTCCTGAGCATCTACAAGCGACTTGTACGAGCAGATATTCTCTGCATAAGTGATCATCTCGACATGCTTCTCTTCATAGATAGAGGATTGGATAAAGAGGTAGAGTATTGATGAGAAGGTGATCATCAAAGCGACAGTGGCTATGATCAGTTGTACAAGAAAACGGCTGCGTATACTGCGATCTGAAAACAAGTGAAACCTTGATGATCCTAAATGGTGCCGGCTAACGACATTATCTGGATGATTTGATGTTTTATTTTAACAAGTTAATGCTGTAAAGATAATTTGAGGGAAGTTATGAAAAAATAAGGTGATGATATAGAGTGAGAAAGGAGATGGACCCCTCTCTCTTGGTGGTTGGTCTAGACTTCTTTAGGAAAGCAGAAACGGTAACCGCGACGACGAACAGTTTCAATCGTTGTGATGTTAAGCGGCTTGTCCATTTTTTGACGAATCTGGTTGATCGCAACCTCGATAACGTTAGGTGTC
>JAQIBF010000165.1 GCA_027859195.1 Helicobacteraceae bacterium | reverse complement strand
ATAAGCGATGACTTCGGCGCGGATGAAGCCTTTTTCAAACTCGTTGTGAATGACGGCTGCTGCTTTTGGCGCCGTCGTGTTTTTACGGATGGTCCATGAACGCACCTCTTTGACACCGGCAGTAAAGTAGCTCATAAGACCCAGTTTGTCAAAGCCTTTGTGGATGATCTGTGCAAGACCCGACTCTTCAATGCCCATAGACTCCATGAAGTCAGCTGCTTCTTCATCGTCCATACCGATCAGCTCTTCTTCGAACTTGGCGCACAGTTTGACCACTTCACAGTTGTTCGCAGCAGCGTGCTCTTTAACAAGCTTGACAAATTCATTGTCTTCATCAAGACCATCTTCATCGACATTGGCAGCGTACATGATCTCTTTGGCTGTCAAAAGGCGAAGTTCCTGGTTAAGCTGAACAAAGTCATCACTCTTGAATTCAGGGAAATTACGTGCAAGGTTGCCGTCTGCAAGGAATTCGGCAAGGCGTTCAGCTGACTCCATCAGGCTTTGCGCACTTTTGTCTACTCTCGCCTGTTTTTTAAGACGTTCCATACGATTACTAAGTGCTTCAACATCAGCTAGAATCAGTTCTGTCTCAATGATCTCGATGTCACGCATAGGGTCAATAGATCCTTCTGTATGTACAATGTTTTCATCTTCAAAACAACGAACGATCTGCAAGATCACTTCGGTCTCACGAATGTTGGAGAGAAACTTGTTTCCAAGACCTTCGCCTTTACTCGCGCCTTTGACCAGACCTGCAATATCAACGAAGTCGAGTGTAGAGTGTTGAATCCGCTCAGGATGAACGATTTTAGCTAATTCGTCGAGACGTTTGTCCGGAACTGGTACAACCGCTTTATTGGGCTCAATTGTACAAAAAGGGTAGTTGGCCGCTTCAGCATTTTGTGCTTTTGTAAGTGCATTGAAAGTAGTTGATTTTCCGACGTTTGGCAGTCCCACGAGACCGATAGCTAAACCCATAGTGAATCCTTAGATAATAGTAGTTGTTTAAGTGGTGCAATTATACTAAACAATGCTTCAAAAAGGCGTAGTCCACTTCCAGTATAGTTAATAGTAATAAGGAGTTGTCTTCGGTGATTAATATCGATAAGGGCAATTCACTAATGACAATTCTCGAGCGTAAATAGTTGTTCTCCAAAAATAGTGTTTATATGTTATTATCTTTTACAATGAAGCGTTTATTTTTTTACAGTGTGTTAATTATATTGGTATCATTGTTACAGTCTGATGAAGCAGAGGCTAACAGATCTTATGTAGAAGAGACATTGCTGAAGAGAATAGCGTTAAAATATGATAATGGTGCACCAAAAAGATTTTCGAATCTACAGGTTGTTTTGGATCGCGTCAAAAATGCTGATGACGTCAGGAAACTGTCTGCGGTGAATAGCTTTTATAATAGTGTAAAGTATGGTTCCGACATAGAGATCTATGGCGTAAACAATTACTGGGCAACACCTTGGCAGTTTTTAGGTAATAATAGAGGCGATTGCGAAGATTATGTTATCGCAAAATATTATGCATTGAAATACCTTGGGATCGATAGTGATAAACTTTTTTTAACCTATGTAAAATCTAAAAACTTTGAAGAACCGCATATGGTTTTAACCTATTTTAAAACACCGCGCAGCGAGCCACTGGTTTTAGATAACAACAGTAAGAGAGTCATCCCTGCGTCAAAACGTACCGATTTGACACCAATCTACTACTTCAATGGCGATACGCTTTATAAGGCGACAAGTGATAATATCCGTCACAAAGTCAACCATCGATCTCACAAGCAGTGGGAAATGCTTCAAGAGAATATGAAAAGGAAAATAATATGACACTTTTTAGGCAGACGGCCACTGTTCTTACACTCTTAATGATTGCTATTGTGATCACAGTTTTAGTTTTAAATTTTACAAGTGCCAACAAAGCTGCAGAAGATGAGTTATATCAAGATGCAAAAAATACGGCAACATCCTTGAGTCTATCACTTGCATCGACGGAGGGTGACACAACGATGATGAAGACGATGATCGAGGCAAATTTCGACAGCGGGCGTTATCAACAGATACATCTTATCGATGTTGACAGTAATACAATTTATAAACAGTCCCTTATATCAGCCGGTACAACTGCACCGGCATGGTTTTTGTCGCTTATCAATATTGAAGCACCTGTTGCCTCTTCTAATGTTTTCACAGGATGGAAGCAGATAGGTATTTTGAAAGTCCAAAGCGATAGCAGCCGTGTGCAGAGCCGTCTCTATGAGATATTCAAAAACCTGCTGATCTCGTTTGCCTTTATTATGGCATTTGGATTTGTGACATTATATGTACTTTTTTTGATTGTACTGCAGCCGTTAGGGAAGATTCGCGAACAAGCAGAGTCTATTATTAACAATGAATTCATAATTCAAGAGAAGATACCGCGCACTTCTGAGTTTAGAGAGTTGGTAATGGCTATTAACCAGATGGTACTTAGACTAAAAAATATTTTTATTGAAGCCAACAGAGAGATGCAGCGACAAAAAGCGCTGGCCTATCTAGACCCAATGACACAGATCAAAAACAGAAAATTTTTGATAGAAAATTTTGCTGGTTATTTTACAAAAGAGACAAATTCATATGAAGGTACAGTGCTGTTATTGGAGTTTAATGGTGTTGATGTTCTACAGATAGGATATAAAGCCTTACAGACGCTATTTGTCAAAACGGCTGCGATTTTAACACAAAAGACGTCAGTTTTTGAAAACAGTCTGCTAGTGCGACTAAACGAAACGGAATTTTTCCTCTTCTTACCTGGTATCTTGGGTGAAGACACTTTAGAAACAGCCTATGAGATCTCGGATGCCGTTGAGAAGGAGATAGCCGCTTTGAACATTGACAAGAAACAGACGTACAGTGTTATTGGATTGTATGAAAACAGTAATAAAAGTACACTTTCAGAGCTTCTTATGCGTGCTGATTCCGTTCTTGCTGTTGCTAAATTTGAGTACAAAAGTGTCTATTTCAACCAAAGTGACAGCAGCTCAAAAATTTTAGGAAAAGATGCTTGGCGCGGTGTCATTAATCGTGCTATTGAAGAGAGTGCATTTGAGTTTAAATTGCTAGACGTCAGGGACAGTAGAAATGGAACCAGGCGCTATTATGCGCTTGATGTTGTTTTGAAGACAGAAGATGGGACCAGCTACAGTTATGACCACTTTATTCCGCCTACTGCGCAAATAGGCCTTTGTTCTCGTATCCACCACAAGACGATACAAATGCTTTTTGAAAATCCGCCTAGCGTGTTAAAAGGCAATACCTGTAGCTTTAAGGTTTCGATGAACAGTTTAGAACAACAAGAGATGTACGAAGAGCTAGTCTCCTTTTTCGAAAAGTATATGACCCACTTGACCTTTAAGATGATAATTGAGATCCCCGATAGGGTTGCCGCTAAAAATCTTACTAAAATAGTGCAGTATAAAAAGATGTTTAATGGTTTTGGTATTGATATCGCGTTGTACGATTTTATTGGTGAGAATGAGGACCATAACTACCTCGAAAAATTGCACCCTGTCTATATTAAAGGCGATGTGGACTATTTTTTAAGTCAAAGTGACCAATCGTTGTCAACGCTAAAACTGCTTACCGAAAGCATAGGAAGCACAATCATCGCCAGCAACGTCACAAGTGACGCAGCCGTTCAAAAATTGTCTGAAAAAGGAATCTTTCTAACGGTAGGCGAAGGTCAGTCAATATAACGCGTTTGAGGTTCACTCGGTACGCGCCGATCATCGCGTTTACACCCTAAAAAGTAAGACGGTTGGGTTTACGTCAAGCATAAGCAGTTCAAGCCCACATGAGACGTCGGTGATGATGTCTATGTGTTTTACGATCCTGATAATGCAGAAAAAGCAATGATGGATACAGGATGGTTCAATTGCTTTATTCAGATGATCCTAGGTTTTTTCAGGATTGTTCTCTTAGGCATATCAAGCTGGCAGTTTTGGAAAAAGAGTCAAGTGAAATGGTGTATTAGAGATACATCAGCTGCGATAGCGCGATGATCATCACAACAAGAATAAATGGAAAAAAGTGACTTTTAAAGAGCCATGGATTGATGTTGAAAAAGAGCTGGTTGAAACCTCTCACCCCTAACCACAGCCCTAAAAAACCTTTGATGCTGAGCATGATCTGAAAACGGCTCATCCCATCAGCCGTGATCTCACCAAACACCTGTGTAAACATATAAATACCGGTTGCCACGGCGACCAAGAGAGAGTAGGGCACGACTTTACGAACGTGGACCATAATCGCCTCACGCGCTTTAGCGCTTTCTTCATTGGTCAGTGTCTGATTCATCTTGGACATAAAAAGATTGTCCGTAAACAAAAAACCACCATAGATAAAGACTGCAAAAATATGGATAAGATGTATAAAAGTGTAGGTGATGGGGATATCCTTGATTGTGAACTTCTCTCTATCGCTGAAGTCAACGAGGGTTTATAGAGGTGGCCTTATATTAGAGGGGTATTATAGCGCCATGATATACAGACAACATTGATATATATCAATGTTGATGTACGTGTATGCGTTTCTACTCCTCGATCAAAGACTCTAAAAACGTAATGGTCATACGTACACCGGCCCCTGTCGCGCCATGAGTATAGACATCCCAGGCACTCTCTGTGTAGGCTGTCCCGGCGATGTCAAAGTGCATCCATTTGTCTTTCATCTCATCGGTGATGAAGTTGTCTAAAAAAAGTGCTGCCGTGATAGCACCACCGTATGGCTTAGAAGCGACGTTGCATATGTCGGCAATATCGCTTTTTATAAGTTTTTTGAGATGGTCGTTAAACGGCAGTGAACCCATAAGCTCGCCTGAGTGCGACGTCGCTTTTAATAACTTGTGTTTAAGGTGATTTGAGTGACCCATCATACCTGTTGTATAGGGCCCGAGCGCTACCATACAGGCGCCTGTCAAAGTTGCATAGTCAAAGATGAAGTCCGATTTGACCTTGTCCTGTGCATAGGAGAGGACATCAGCAAGGACAAGGCGTCCCTCGGCATCTGTGTTGCGTACCTCGATTGTCTTGCCGTTACGGGCCTTTAAAACGTCATCAGGCTTATAGGCAGAACCGTCGATCATGTTCTCAGCTGCACCGATAAAACCGTGCACCTCTATAGGAAGGTTTAACTCACTGACCGCTTTCATCATTCCAAGGACAGCACAGCCCCCCGCTTTGTCCATTTTCATGGTGACCATAGATGTAGCAGGTTTGAGACTTAATCCGCCGCTGTCATAGGTAAGACCTTTACCGACAAGTGTGACACACTTTTGCGCATTATCAGGCTTGTAAGCAAGGTGTATAAGGTGAGGTTTATGGATAGAAGCACGGCCAACGGCAATCATAGCTTCCATCCTCTCTTCTTCAAGCGCTGTATCTCTGAGAATAGTACAATCGAGACCGTTGGTATCTGCAAGGTCTTGGGCTACAACAGCCATGGTATTTGGGGTCATATCTTGTGGGGTCATATTGACTAGTTCACGTGTATAGTTAGCAGCAGTCGCGACAATTTTAGCAGTATTAAAGGCTTTAATAAGAGCAGATAGCTCCAGTGGGTCACCATTGAAATTCTCATTGGAAAATATGATCTCTTTTAAAGTGATCTTCTTCTTTTCAGATTTATACATTTCAAAACTATAGCCGCCCATGATGAAACCTTCAACTAAGGCAGCGACATTTTTGAGATAATATTGTGAAAGTTTCAATGCACTATATTCAAATGATTTGACATTTTTTATGACAGTAGCAGCAGCAGATCGCAAAGCGGAAGAACCGTAGTTTTCAACACCACAGACAACAATGCCACTCCCATGTAAGATACAAAATGTATCTTGTTCCGCCTTGAAGCCTGTTTTCGAGAGGCGCTCTCTATAATTGCTCAATTCAAGGGTCTCTTTAGATAAAAAGAGTACGGTCAACTCTGCCTCTATGACAGACAACGGTTCGTTTTTCAGATAGATATTCATGAATTCTCCAAGTATATAGTTTATTGATTAGTATTCTAGCGGATTTTTTGAGGAACACTTAAGACGAGATATATAAAAGAGAGACAGGTGAGCAGAACTCACCAATATGCTAGTCGAAGTGAAGCAGCTCTTTAGCCTGGATCATATCTTTGTCGCCACGTCCGGAGACATTGACGATGATCAGTTTGCCTTCAATATCTTTGAGCTTTTTCAGATACGCGATGGCATGAGCACTTTCAAAGGCCGGGATGATCCCTTCAGCGCGTGAGAGCCATACAAAGGCATCCAGTGCCTCATCATCAGTGATATTGTCATATGTGATGTTGTCACTGTCTTTATGAAAAGCATGTTCCGGGCCGATACCCGGATAGTCAAGTCCTGCAGAGATAGAGTGCGCCTCCTGGATCTGTCCATCTTGATCTTGAAGAAGATAGGACATCTGACCATGCAGTACACCGGGACGACCCATTAGAAGTGAACAGCCGTGTTTATCTGTACCCACACCATGGCCGCCGGCTTCAATACCGATACACCCGACCTCTTTATCTTCTAGAAAGTGCTGAAACATTCCGATAGCGTTTGACCCGCCGCCGATACAGGCGATGACGTGGTCAGGAAGGCGGTTCTCTTTTTCTAGGATCTGTTCACGTGCTTCTTTCCCGATGATCGCTTGAAAATCGCGTACCATCATCGGGTAGGGATGCGGACCGGCAACCGTACCGATGATGTAGAAAGTATCGCGTGCATTGGTCACCCAGTGGCGTATAGCATCGTTCATCGCATCTTTAAGCGTTTTAGAACCGCTTTCTACTGAATGGACTTTCGCGCCAAGCAGTTTCATCCTAAAGACATTCAACTCTTGACGCGCCACATCTTTAGCACCCATGAATACCTCGCACTCAAGATCGAGCAGGGCACAGATGGTCGCAGTTGCAACGCCGTGTTGTCCGGCACCGGTTTCAGCTATGACCTTTTTCTTACCAAGGCGCTTAGCCATTAGACCCTGTGCGATGACATTGTTGATTTTGTGTGCACCGGTATGGTTAAGGTCTTCACGCTTGAGATAGATCTTGGCACCTAACTCTTTAGATATATTTGCTGCATAGTAAAGGGGTGAAGGACGGCCTACATAGTCTTTAAGATAGTAATCTACCTCTGACCAGAACTCTTTGTCAAAACGGATCTTTTTGTACTCTTCGTCCAGCTCTAAAAGAGCCGGCATA
Organism: Helicobacteraceae bacterium; assembly: GCA_027859195.1. GTDB lineage: Bacteria > Campylobacterota > Campylobacteria > Campylobacterales > Sulfurimonadaceae > Sulfonitrofixus. The sequence goes on along the minus strand of JAQIBF010000165.1, from coordinate 2,518 downwards.
AGTGTTTCCGGGACATAGCGCCCGCCAAAGATACCAAAGTGTCCATTTTCGTCTGGATCAAATTTTGATGGAGAAGGAATATACATTATTTAACCTCGATAACGCTGTAAACAGGTGATTTTTCTTCTAACTTTGTGATACCGTCCAAGAAGGTCAGCCCCAGAATGAAACATGATTCGACACACTCTGCACCGACTTTGGAGATCAGGCTTGCTGCAGCCACAGCAGTTCCGCCGGTGGCAATAAGATCATCGATAAGAAGTACCCGGGCACTCTTTTTTGCAGTAAATGCATCGATGTGGATCTCAACTTCATCCACACCGTACTCAAGCACATATTTCTCAGAGACAGTCGTATAGGGCAGTTTGCCTTTTTTGCGGATGGGTACAAAACCGACACCAAGGTCACGGGCAAGAGCTGCACCAAAGATGAACCCACGGGCATCGATGCCTGCAACATAATCCAGGTCATAGGAGATATAACGCTCTTTCAGATGTTGCTGAAGCGTTGTAAAGGCCTCAGCATTATTTAAAATCGTAGTGATGTCCTTAAAGACAACTCCCGGTTTCGGAAAGTCCGGAATGTCACGGATGGCACCTTCAATAATCGTACGTTGTTCAGTGGTCAAAGTCATGGATTAACCTTCAATTGCTTCGATTTTGTCAACACGGCCGCAGTGGCGACCGCCTTCAAAGCTACCGGCGATCCATGCATCAAGGATAGACTCGGCAACACCGACACCGACAATACGCTCACCGAAGCAGAGGACATTGGCATCATTGTGTCCGCGCGCTACAGTCGCAGTATAAGCATCGTGACAAAGTGCCGCACGAATACCGTGGAATCGGTTGGCTGCCATGCTCATTCCGATGCCTGAACCACAGATAAGGACACCTTGTGCAGCAGGGTCTTTTAAAACATTGTCACACACCTTGACGGCATAATCAGGGTAATCAACGCGCTCTTTTGTGTAGGGTCCAAGGTCCTCGACCTCATGGCCTTTGGCTCGAAGCATCTCGACAGTAATATCTTTCAGGTCAATTCCGGCATGGTCAGTAGCAACATAAAATTTCATCATTTTTTCCTTTGTTATAGTTTCGTCAAGCGAGTAAAAATTTGAGTATGAATTGTACGGGCATCAGTAATACATATTGATGGATGGGCGTGACCAGAACGACAAGGACGATGATCATGCCATAACGTTCCATCTTGAAAAACCACTCTGCAACCGAGTTGTAGTTAAATTTCAGGGCAAGATACATTAAAAAATGGGCACCGTCAAATTGTGGAATGGGGAGCAGATTAAAGACACCAAGAACCACATTGATAATAACAAGCTGCATCACTAATAAGTAGGCAAATACATAGAACAATGAGTCAGTGACAAGCGGCGGGGACATCGCCAGTAAAAATGCTGCAGCAAAAGCGGCAATACTAAAGTTATATGTAATACCTGCAAGACTGACTTGCATTGCTGCATTGTAACCACCGTTGTTGACGACAATACGTGTATTGATAGGTACCGGTTTAGCCCAGCCAAAAAGAAAACCGCCATCTGAACCAAACAACATTGGTATAAAATACATCATAGCCGGTACAAGTAACGAGCCGATAGGGTCAATATGTGAAATAGGATTAATGGTGAGTCGGCCGGCATTTTTAGCGGTTAGATCACCATATTTGTAGGCGACCCAGCCGTGCATGATCTCATGACCGATAATAGCGATAAGCAATGCGATGACAGCCGTAGCTATCTTTAACAGATCAATAGATTCCATGGTCGTTTTTATCTTGTTCTATACGTTCTGCAACCGCTTTGTCAAGGTGCGCTTTATCTTCAAGATCTGATGGTGTTTTTCCCATTCGGTCCCAACGGATGGTGTAGTTTTCATCTAAACTAAAGTAGACAAACCATGGTGTGCCTTCAACAAGGCCATAGGGTACAGTACCCCAGAAACGGCTGTCATTAGAGTGGTCTCGGTTGTCACCCATCATGAAGAAATGGTCTTCTTCAACTAAGACGGGGCCAAAATTAAAGAGGGGCTGTGGATATCTGCCGTTATTGACGATCTTTTTATCATGATGTATACCAGGGTGTGACTTCTGGTAAGGGTTTTTCACCCAAAGCTCACCGCCAAAGACCATGATCTCATAATCTTTATACTGCTCTTTAACAAACTGGTCACCCTCTTTAGGGTGCAAGTAAAGATCTTTTTCTCGCACGGCGATCTTGTCGCCCGGTGTACCGACACAGCGTTTGACATAGTGAAGGTCTTGGTTCTTCGGGTAGCGAAAGATAACGATGTCGCCACGTTCAGGTTCATCGCCGTCATAGATGTGTCCATCAGTACCAGGTACGACAGCAATCTCTAGAAAAGGGATGTGCGGTGTAGGAATACCGTAAGCAAACTTCTTGGCAAAGAGGTGATCACCGACAAGCAGTGAGTCTTTCATCGAACCGCTGGGAATACGAAAAGCCTGAGCAACAAAAAAGATGATGAAAAGGACGATAATGATG
>JAQIBF010000034.1 GCA_027859195.1 Helicobacteraceae bacterium | reverse complement strand
AGTCATCGATTATGAGGACTTCATGGCCTACGGAGGTGAAGCCGGTGCAAAAGATGCAGGAAAAATGCGTCTTGAAGGTAAAGAGTACATCGTCAACGACGGCGATGTCATGCACTTCCGTTTCAACCTCTAAACAGTTCAATAACAGCAGTGACCGAAGTTTCGGTCACGCCGACACCTCCTCAAAAAGTTTTTTTCCAAGATAAAAGATGCTACTCTATCTATCGTAAGGCGTGTTTCAGTATTAAACATCTTCAGGAGTAGTCGTGACAAAAAAAACACAGTCCTCAAAACCCTATATACTAACAATCCTAGACTTTATGTTTTTTGGTATTTTTATCGCCTTTGCAACCTTTCTTATCAACTACACTGTCCATTTCGAAAACAGCTCTGCAGAGTTGAAAAGAAATGCTGAAACAATTACTGAAATAAAAAAAGAGCAGATTACTACTTTTATCAGCAGAATCGAACAGACACTCTATTCGATTGAACACAGTGCTATTCTGGACAATTTTATCGCAGATCCTAACGACCCGACCCGAAAGAGAATACTACAAGAGCTTATAAGAACGGTTGCCATAGCCAACACGGACTTTTTTCAGGTGCGACTGCTTGATACCACGGGGATGGAAGTTATTCGCATCGACAAAGAGCGAAATGCTACAAAGGCGCATATAGTGCCAGATGAAGCCCTGCAGGACAAGCATAACCGTTATTACTTCAAAGCGGCCGTCCAACTTCCTCCCAATACCTATTGGCACTCCAGGCTTGATCTCAATATTGAACATGGTATTATCGAACAGCCGCTGCACCCGACATACCGGGTTGCGCTGCCCATCTACCGACAAGATGCTCTGTACGCCCTGCTGATCGTCAATGTCGATATGCGCTCTTTTCTCATGACCCTTTGGTCCCACACTACATTCAATACCTATCTCGTCGACAAAGAAGGCTATTATATCCATCACCACAACATGAATCTTTCATGGAGTCGTTACACTGGCACAGAACGGACACTTTTTGACGACTTTCCGGAGTATGCACCAAAGATCATGAAGCAGGATGTCTTCAACAATGAAAAGATCTACTCATTCGGACTTGAGAAACAGTTCGATAACGGTGAAATGATCAAAATGATCCTAGAACCCAAGTATGAGTTCATCGAGCAGCAGAGTGAGCATATCTACCAACTGGTACTCTACCTTGCCCTCCTTACCCTTGCTATCTCACTGCCTATGGGCGGAATTTTTGCTATCGGTCCGGCAAGGTTGCAGGTTAAACTAAACAATCTTCTGAAAGAAAACTCAAAATATATCGACATTATTGATCAGTATGTCGTTACTTCCGAGACCGACCTTCAAGGCAAAATCACAAAGGTAAGCACTGCTTTTTGCGATCTAAGTGGCTATGAAAAAGAGGAGCTTCTTGGAGCGAACCATCGTATTTTAAACAGCGGTAAGACGTCGCCTGAGGTCTATACGGAACTCTGGAATACTATCACTGAGGGCAGTGTCTGGACAGGTGAACTCCTTGACAGGAAGAAAGACGGCAGCAGCTATTGGGTAAAAACAACTATTCTTCCCGAATACAACAATGAGAACAGAATCACTTGTTACACATCGGTCTCCTATGACATTACCGACAGAAAGAAGATCGAGGCTCTCTCCCGGCTCGATCCTCTGACAAATCTTGGTAACCGTGCTATGCTTGATGAAGAGATGAAAAACGAACTTGAACGGGTTGCAAGGTACTCATCGAACCTCTCGATCATTATGCTTGACATCGACTTTTTCAAACATATTAACGATACCTATGGCCATCTGACAGGTGACGCCGTGCTTCAGAAGATTGCTGCTTTACTGAAAAACGGCATCAGAAAAACTGATAAGGTGGGGCGCTGGGGCGGAGAAGAGTTCCTGATACTCTGTCCAGAAACCACCCTTGAGTATGCTGAAGTGCTCGCAGAGAACCTGCGCAAGCAGATCGAGGCAGTCGATTTTGGTATAGCAGGAGATCAGACGGCAAGTTTTGGCCTGAGTTCATATCAGGAATCAGACACCGCTGATACAATCCTTACAAGAGCAGACAACGCGCTCTACAAAGCGAAAGAGGAAGGCCGAAACCGGGTAGTATTGGCAGGACACCTTCCCTCTACCTCTTCATGACACGGACAACTATAAGTAATTTTCCCTTTTAGGAGTGCCGCCAAGTCATCTTTTATCGGTATACGTTGTCGCTTTTTTAGTGTTCTATCACGTACACCACAATACCTCTTCACCTATCTATCAGTTATCTTTATTGTTGACTGAACGTATAGCCAATGGCGTGCATCTGGTTCAAAAAAGACTGGCAAGACATGGAGTATAAGCCTCTACCAATCGGATCTGAAAAAAGTCGAAGAAGAGCCCCATCAGGACGGACGAGACAACATGGGTGTGTCAAATGTTAAGTTATCCATACACCTTTTTATAAAAGAGCACTCAGACGCAGAAAAAAACAAACAAAATATATTTGATTACTTTTGTGTCACTTCATACCCATCTCTACGCAACTGTGAGACAATGCCTTCTTCACCGACGACATGTCCCGCACCGACAACGACAAAATAGATTTTACCGGTTGTCAAATACTCTCTTATCTTCGCTGTCATCTTATCGTTGCGTTTGGTAATTAGAGCATCGTAAATTTCACTCAACCTCGGATCGACGACCAGTGAGGAGTTGACGACAGTAGACAATGCAGCCGCATCACCCTCTTTCCAGCTTGTAAACATCTTCTCCAGCAGCGGTTCCATCTCAGACATAGACTCCAGTGTGTAGCGCAGCAGCAGATCTTGAAACTTCTTGTCCTCTTGACTGAGCAGGGCCATCTGCTCTTCGGCACTCTCGATCTCGAGCACCGGCTTCTTGTCATGTTTCGCTTTGGTAAGAAAATGGCGGTCGATACCTAGTTCGGGAGAATAACCCAGACGCATCATCTCCATAACACTCAGTTGAAGCATAACGGTCCAAGGTCGTATTCCCTCTATAGTCTGCATCGAAAGAGCTATCTTGAAGGCGTAGGCATCGAGTGCGTTATAGGTCTGCGGCGTCAACTCGCTCTTCAGACTCTTGCCTGGAGGATAGATGCCCTCCTCTATCATTGTCCTAGAGATAACATCTACAGATTTCGGACTATCAGGATCCAGTTCGACAACAAGAGCACCACTTCTGGCGTAAGCCTCTTCAATCGCCCTGTCCAATGGATACAACGATGGCTTGGCCAGATGAATAGAGCCCAACAGATAGACGGTACTTTGACCGGATTCGACTTTATAAAGAATGCTTTTGGCATCGAGAAGCAGTGAAAAAAGCAGGAGAAGCAGCAGGGCTGGAAGAAGTTTCAGAGGCATGCTCAGACCTTTAGAGTGGAATCGGCACACAGGGTAGCCCTATTCATTTTAACTGGCAAAATCTCTTTTAAATGTCTGTTTTTTGACCACGATCTCTTTTTGCTTCTCTTTGCGACGTGTATCTTTTTCGACAAAGATCTTTTTGCGTGTCACCGGGTCGAGTTCAGTGTAATACATCACCGCTGAATAGGTCCCCGGTGTTGGGATGAAGACCTGCGCTTGTTCAGGATTCATCTTCAACTCATCGGTTGTAAAACGTTTGAGTTCATGCATATCTTTCTCTTCACAGCCAGGATGCGCTGCAATAAGGTAATAGGTTAAAAACTGGTTTTTGCCCTCTTCCCGGTTGAGTCTGTCATAAAGCTTTTTAAAATCTACAAGTGTCTGCTTGCCGGGTTTACCCATCAAGTCAAGTACATGCTGTTCCGTGTGCTCCGGGGCCACTTTCATCTGTCCGGAGATATGGTGCTTAACCATCTCTTTAAGGTAGGAGTAGCCCTCTTTCTTATCTGCGGTAATGAGGTCATAACGCACGCCTGATGCGACAAAAGCCTTTCTGATCCCTGGCAGTTCACGCACCTGCTTCATCATATTGATGACACGGCTGTGGTCGACCCGCATGCTTGAACAGAGATGGCGGGAATCAACACAGCGCTGGTGATCACAGGTACCGAGTTTGAGCTTTTTTTTACACTCATACCCATACATGTTAGCTGTTGGGCCGCCAAGATCGGAAATAATGCCTTTAAAGTCTTTATAGGTTGTAAATTCTTTAGCCTCAGCGACAATAGACTCTTCTGAACGGGTACGTATAGTACGCCCCTGGTGTACACCGATCGCGCAGAAGTTACACTCACCCCAGCATCCCTGGTGCGTCATAATAGAAAACTTGATCGTCTCTAGACACTTCACCTTGCCATCTGGTTGGTGAAAAGGGTGAAGTTCTCTCGTAAAAGGAAGAGCAGAGACGGCATCCATCTCACTCTCATCAAGATAATCACACGGCGGATTTTGAATGCTGTAGCGCGTATCAACCAGTTGACATAGTCCTGTCGCCGAAATGGGATCATTGTTATCATAAAACATATCAAAGAGATCAATAAACTTGTTGTGGTCTTCTACACACTTAGCATGAGACGGCACCTGGTGAAACGTCTTTTTTGGCTCTTTCGCAATATAACAGATACCCCGAATATCGCTGTAGTCTTCACCTTTATCTAACGCGGTCACGAGTTCTCTGAGCGCTATCTCACCCATGCCATAGACAAGGATATCTGCCTTGGCATCAAAAAGAATGGGCTTTTTTAATTTATTGATCCAGTAGTCATAATGCGTGACACGGCGAAGACTCGCTTCAATGCCTCCGAGCACAATAGGCACGGTGTTTTTGTAGTAACGGCGAATGAGGTTTGTGTAGACTAGAACAGCACGGTCAGGACGTTTATTGTTTTTTCCTCCGGGCGTGTAGTCATCAGAGTTACGAAATTTTTTGGTAGCCGTGTAATTTGAGACCATAGAATCGATACTGCCGCCGCTTACGCCCCAAAAGAGACGCGGTTCACCCAATCGGCCGATATCATCTCCGTTCTCAATGTCCGGTTGACCGATAATTCCGACTTTGTAGCCCATCTTCTCAAGCATCCGGCCCACGACAGCCGTACCGATCAAAGGTGAATCAATATAGGCATCACCGGAGATCAAGATGACATCACACTGTTTCCAACCGCGACGATCCATCTCTTCGCGTGTTGTGACGAGAAAATCTTTTTCACTAAAAGCAGGTGCATTTTTTTGGTTTTTGTTAGGTTTTAATCTGCTCATAGTTTCTCTTTGATTTTAGTTGCAACATTATAGCTAAAAAAGGTATTTACAGTAATCATATTATTTAATATCTTGCCTGTGGCACGCAACTATTCTCTTTATGTCATCACTATTTGATAATTTGGTAGTACAATAACAATTATTATTAAACGCTATAAAAAGGTAGAGAATGGAAGAGATTGAGATGCCGGAAGGAATGAATCCTGAGGTCTTAAAACATATCATGAACCCGCAGAACTATGGCAAGCTTACGGATCCTGACGGCACCGGCGTCGCAATGGACGACAAAACAGGTGAGTTTGTTATCTTTACGGTTCACCTTTCACAAGAGGGTATTAGCGACATCAACTTCGCGACAAATGGCTGTCAAGACACTGTTGTCGTCGGTTCTATGTTCACAGAGATGGTTAAAAACGAGAGTGTTGAGTATGCGCAAGGTGCTATTACCAAGATAGAAGAAAAACTGGGTGTACTTTCGCCGCAACAGAAGATCTGCGCCGACATGGTCTTTAACGCCTTTGTCGCCGCACTGATCAATGTCGCCAACCTCGCACAAGGCAAAAAAGAGGAGATACATATCATCAAGAGCGAAGAGAGCTGTGAGGTTGCAGAGGGAGATTCCAATGAGTAAGCTATACCAGGTCAAACATGAGCTGTGGCTCGACATACTGTACGCCTCATTTGCGACCGGTGACAAAGAGATCAAAGATAGACTTTATGACTTTTCAATGATTGCCTTCCGTCATATGAAGTGGCTAGGTGAATCACTCCTGGAAGCAGGCAGTGACTACAACTATGACCGGACAAAGAGACTTCAAAAACGGCGCTGTACTTTTGACCTCTTCAACGACCTCATTAAAGAGGTTAAAACAGCGCAACAAGAGTACAATGGCTCAACATTGATATCTAGAATAGTGACCGATGAAAACTATTTTGTTGAGTACCTCACATTGCTATTGGCTGATAGCAAAAACAATCACAAATTGACTGCTTTTGATTTGCACCGGACCCTGCCAAACAAAAAGCTCGACACTGTGCAGACACACTCTCTGACTATGTTCTTGTTTGAAGAATCGTATAAAGAGTATGAACTTATCTTAGTCTATGCCTATATGCAAGCACGAACCGACAACCTTCTCCACTTCAACGTCTTTCAAGACCTTATAGACGAGTCACATTTCCATCTAAAATCGTTTGGCAATATGATGGCGCAGATGGGTATCTTGGCGCTGCCGCGTGAGCTGCATGAGCTGACGTATAAGATCACTGATATTTCACAGTTCATTGTCAATGGGATCAAAGAAGAAGAGAATGCAAAAGAGCAGTGTCGTGCACTTGCAGAAGCAGTGAACGACACAGAGTTGTCACAGTTTTTTGACTTTATAAACTATCAGGAGAATTATCATATTGAACTGATGACAAAACTGCTCCCTGAAAGTATTTAAACATTCGAAAAGCCCTATCTCTTGCGGGCTACAAGCGACGCGATCTTGACTTTCTCGCCCTGTAAGTTCACTTCATCCTTCTCTTCATAGTAAAGAATATGAAGTCCTAAAAAGGCATGCAGCAACTCATTTTCACGTAACACAAAATCCAAGTTAGATGGCTGATGATACCCTTCACCGTTTGACACAATAAACGTCTCGAAGATCAAGATGCCGCCCTCTTTGAGTGCTTCTTTAATCAGCGGGAAGTGGCGACGATCCAAATAGTTACAGTTAACGATAAGGTCATAACTGTCAACTTTAAAAAGGTAGGTATCAAGATCAGCTTCTACCTTATTAATAGTAGCTATATCTTTGATATGCGAGAGTGCAACATCTGAGTAATCAACAGCATCAACAAAAAAACCTTTCTCAGCTAGATAATGGGTGTTCCGTCCTGCCCCGGCGGCAATGTCTAACGCCTTCCCTATCGTTGCATAAGTAGAAAAACTTTCTACTATATGCGCTACATTTGTTGAGGTAGGTCTATCTATATGTCTATGGTTCCAACGTTCTTTATCTGCTAACATAATTTCTCCTGATTTTATTCTGATTGATTTTATCCAAAAATATGTAACTGAAGAACAATAAACGTTATAAATATTTTTATGTATGTCTAGTGTATTAGAGAGAGGCGATTAAGCCTCTTTAGAGAAGATTAGGAGTGCTTTGTCATCTCTATCATAGAGTGAGATCTTTTCGTGCTTAATAAGCTTTAGTGCCCGTTTGCGGCGAAAGAATGAGAGTGGGTGAAAATGCTGGGTGATCATCTGCTGCTCTTTTGCATAGCAGTCACCCTCGCCTTTTTCAAAATAGGTAAAGATCGTACGCAATTCATCGTCGTCAAAGACGGCGTCGACGCTCAGAAAGCCTTTTTCGTCTTCAGCGTTCATCGTACCCTCGGCAACGGCAGAAAAGCCGTATTTGGTGTTAATATCGGCGATAAAGAGCCCTTTGGGCTTTAATGTCTTGGCGACATTGTCCAGAAAGGTGTCAAGTGCCTCGGCATCCATAAAGTTCAACACGTCAAAGACAGCTACCGCGGCGTCGTATTGCCCTTTTTCATCTGCAACATCGATACATTCGGCGTTAAGACCTTTTGCCTTGGCCTCTTCGACCATAACCTCGCTGAGATCAATACCTTTAGAGGCGATGTTGTCCAATGCCAACTGTTCCATTAAGCCGCCGCGTCCGCAGCCTATATCCAGAACTGATTTAACATCATAAGCTTCAATTGTCTGTGCATACGAGTCGTGAAGGAACTGCGTAGACTCTTCGATTCCGAGAAGGTGCTCTACGCGTGCGTAGAGTTCGAGATCAGTTCTCTTGTTTGACAACGTCATTGATCTTTTCATAGATGTCCAAAATCTCAGATTTTTTCTCGAAGTAGCTGTTTTTATTCGCGATAAGGTACGTTGATGATTCCATGATCTCTTCAATGACTTCAAGACCGTTTTGTTTCATTGTAGCACCCGTCTCAACAATGTCTACGATCATGTCAGCTAAACCGACCAGTGGCGCCAGTTCAATAGAACCGTACAGTTTTATAATATCTGCAGAAATAGCACGGTCAGCAAAATAACGTTTCGTGATGTTAACCATTTTAGTCGCCACTTTGATCTCTGCTTTTGTCAGGTCAAGCTTTTCACCCACGCGCATACCGATGGCGACTTTACAGACACCGCGGCGCAGGTCTAAAAGTCGAATAACATCGAGTCCCTGCTCTTCAAGGGTGTCCAGTCCGACAACACCGATATCTGCCGCTTGATGGAAGACATAGGTTGCTACATCTTGGTTACGCACCAATAAAAAACGAAAGTTTTCTGTTTCCAAGATCAGTTTTCGATCATCAAACTTGAAAGACTCACCAAATATAGTCTCAAAGATCTCTAGTGTCTCTTGTGCGATACGCCCTTTGGGCAGTGCAACTGTTAACATCGTTTCTCCATCATCTTTTTCATCCCTTTAAATAGCAGTAGTTCATCGACTTCCGCATCAGGGAATATTTTTGACAATGCCTTAGCATTGCCTCCCGTCAGATAGATCTTTTTGTTATGGCGCATCACTTCACTGTAAAGCGTTCGAAATACCCCATAACTTATCGCATCTTGGGAATTTTTTGGCATTTTATCCAAATCAAGCTCAAAATTGAGACTATAATCAAGCCTAGAAGAGATATTACGGTAACTCTCCTGCATTGCGTCAAGACCGGGATAGATAAATCCACCCTCGAAATGCCCTAATATGACGAGATCAACGGTTATAGCACTGCCGGCATCGATGATGAGACCGTCGTCGATAGCTTCGCACGCAACAATGCGGTCCACCCCCATCGTCTCGTAATAGTTCTCCCACTCAATATCGTTACTAAGGTCATGCCAATTCGCGAGTTTAGACAAGATCGCATCTACCTTTGGATTAACACTGATGTAATATATATCATCTTTTCGTGACGCAGGATCGAAACTATCTACTGACGCTTTTAAATCGCTCTTGCCATCATAAAAGTGATACGTGGTGTTACCGATATCGCAGAGTGTCAAATGATCTTCCATTTTGCATCCTTGAATGCTTTTTTGGCTTTTGAGCAGAGAGGTGCGTCGATGGTCAAGATCTTGTATTTATAGTTGTGTCCGCGATAAGTGACCAGTTTCTGATAGATCTCCTCAAATTTTGCGACATCTTTCATCAGCAGACGACTCTTTTGGGAGACCATAAATATCGCTGTATAGTAACCGTTCATGTCAGTTGCGGAGAATATACGGATCTTATTACGGACGTTCAACTCTTTTGGTTGAACCTCTGCTAACTGTTTATATATCTTGCCTTTTGACTGTAGCTGTTCGATCAAAGCTCTCATATACTCTCTTTTGGGTATTTCGTGTATCTGTAGCAACGCTCTTTGCCCTCAATTTATATTTATGTTTATATAGGTTCGTAATTATAGCTAAAGGAGTATGTAGCCCCTTGTCACTTTACGGCAACATCGCAATATATTACGCCATAGGGTGATGATTTAACACTGTCTCCAGCAAGTTCTGCTTTTGTATATGCGTATATACCTGTGTCGTCAACAGCGAGGCATGTCCTAACAGCTCTTGGACGACACGAAGATCAGCACCGCCGAGTATTAACGCTGTCGCATAAGAGTGGCGCAGTACATGCGGTGAGACACCCAGGTACTTCTGTGTGATCTTAAAAGCTGAAATTCTGCTCAGCGGTTTGCCCGTATAGTTTAGCCAGATCTGTTTTTTCTCAAAAGGCGCACTGTTCAGATAACTTTGCAAAAGGACCAACGCCTCTTTGGCTATCGGTATCAGACGCTCTTTATCCCCTTTGCCGTGACGTACGCGAAGCCAGTTACCTTCGATATCTTCAAGGTGCATATTTAGACATTCAGTGATACGCATACCGGTAGCGTAGAGAAAAAGTATCATTGCCGCATCCCGCTTGCCAAGCCAACAGCTTTGATCGATGTTTTTCACGCCTCTGCTTATCTCTGCATACGTTAGGAATTTTGGGAGGTTCTTTGGTATTTTGGCCAGCTTTAGCTTTTGCTGTTCTTGTACAAATTCACTGCGAAAGCAAAATGCAAAAAAAGCATTGACTGCAGAGAGCTTCCGGTTTAACGTACGTTTGTTGTCATACGATGAAAGGGCTGCAAGCGTTGCATTGGTATCGAGAGAAATCAGTGGTTTTTTGGTGCGCTCTTCAATCTGAAGAAGGTCGCTCTTATACGCTGAACAACTCTTTTTAGAGAGCGCTTTAGTAACTTGAATGTACTCTAAAAAAGCCTCAAGTTCATTCGACATCACTCTATTGGGTAGACCACATCATTGATATAGAACGCTTTGTCGCCAACATAAACGTAACCGTCATCAATGTTAAGTTCGTAGACATTTGATTCACTAAGGTCTTTACTCAGCTCTATGATATAGCCTTCTCTTTCAAGCAGATAGAGTTTGTCATCTGTTAAGATCATCCCTAAAAAGTGTGCAAAAGGGTATTTACGTTTAGCCTTTAGCTGAAGGGACGGTGTCAATGCAACAACTTCACCCTCTTTTGTGGTGATCCAGATACCTTCATCACTAAAAATGACATCACGCATCTCATACTTCTCACGACGCTCTTTTTCACTGAGTGAGAAAAGACGATAACCCGTCGCCGCGACCATAACATTGTCAATGACATTGAAGTAGATGATATTGTTGAAATTATCCTCAGAGCTTACAAGCATCGAACGAAGGACCTGTTTCGACTCAGAGTTGATAATTACGATTTTGCCGTCAAGTGTCAGATAAAGTACCAGCTCATTTAAAAAGAAAGGGTTGACTATACGCGTATCGACTGTGACAGGTACATTACCGCTCTCTTTAAAGATCAGTTCTTTAGATGTTAATGTATAAAGTGCCATCTCATTGGTAGCAAATAAAACAGCAATCTGGTCACCTTTAACTGTTGCACCTGCTATCGTCTTTTTGAGGTCAAGGTTGATCTCGGTAGTTACATCATCTATACTTTGCAGAAGAAGCTCGCCATTGACCTTTGATGCAATGATCCATCCATCACTTTGACCTATATAGTTATAACCCACCGGCAGTGAATACTTTTGAACGCCTTCTTTGGTCAATATCTGTCCATTTTCCAAAACAGCACCATCCGCTGTCGTACGGATAATACGCTCATCTAAAAACGCCTGTTTATCCCAATCGGCCTGAACAACTTCGGGCACAAAATATTCTTTGCTGCTGCAACCGCCAAAAATAAATAGGGAGAAAAGTAAAATTGATAAATATACTTTCACTCTTACTTGACTCCATAATGGGCTAATGATTGCGCCAACTGATAAACAGGTGAATTTATGTCAATCATTGAAAGTTTTGCTTGAGCCGCATCTTTTTCACCTTTTTCCATCAAAGAAACTGCTGCTTCGATAAGCGCCAGCTCTTTTAGCAGCGCGTTGTTCTTCTGAGCATATTGTTGTAGTCCTGCCTCATCTTCTTGAAGTGCAGAAAGTTCATACTCGGCCAAGTCTGCAACCACCAATGCATGTGAGCTTTTCAATGCACGAAGTGCCTCTTGATCTTTTGACTTTAGCGCTTGCGAAAGTGACCATACGTCGAAAAGCTTAGGATTCAGTGATTTAAGTTGCGCTTGTGCTGCCTGGTCATTCGCATCTGCCATCAAGACATTGAAGGCAACATTGGAGAGCTCGATCTTGTTTTCCGTATAAATGCTATATGCTGTACTTGCAGCTATTGCTAAAATAGTGGCAGTAACGATACCGATAAGTGGTTTTTTATACTTTTTCACAAAACGTTCTGTCCGTACCGCTTTTTCAAAAAACTGCTCTTCACTGTTGAGCTCATTTTTTACCATATCAATATTTTCTTTTAAACTCACTGTTATAATCCTCATTTGTGACACATCTGAAAACTCTATTGAGCGAACTGAACAGAGATGCCATTTATATTGATGCTATGTTATCCTATGCTATATTAACAGAGCCCTAATCGTCCCTATAAATAAGCTTTTTTTGTTAAAATAATGAAAAAATAATAAGGAATATATATGCAAGTAGATGACGCCCTCTTAAAACGTCTTGAAAAACTCTCTTTTTTAACAATAGATGATGAAAAACGCGAAGAGATCATTGCACAGCTCAGCGGTATTGTTGAATTTGTAGATAACCTTTCGGAACTCAACACAGAAAATGTTGATGAGAACTTTGCATTGAGTGACAGCGGTACGCCGACTAGAGAAGACAAAAGTGTTTGTGACAGTGCGATCAACGATGACATTTTGAAAAATGCACCCCGCAGCGAAGAGCACTTCTTTATCGTGCCAAAGATCATTGAATAACCATGGTCAAACTTTACGGTATCAAAAACTGTGACAGCGTAAAAAAGGCGATAAAGTTTCTAAACGCCAATGCTATCGATTTTGAACTCATTGATTTTAAAGCGACACCTGTTGATTGCGCCACAGTCTCACCCTGGTTGAAGCACGTCGAAATGAAAAGACTATTCAACACGAGAGGTACGACCTACCGTACATTGAAGCTTAAAGAGCTGGACCTCACGGAAGAGCAGCAACTTCAATGGCTCTGCAAAGAGAACCTGCTCATAAAACGTCCCGTCCTGGATCTCAACGGAGAAATAACAGTTGCCTTTGAGCAGAAAGTGTACGAAAACCTCTTTTTATAACGTCATCCTCACATAGCAACCATCTGCAGATACGTCCGTCAACTACCCGGACTAACTGTATATTCATAACAATAGTTGCCTATCAAGGCTTCACTTAAGCAATTTTTTTATAAGATTAACATGTTTCATAAAGAAATATAATACAATGATAGATATA
>JAQIBF010000171.1 GCA_027859195.1 Helicobacteraceae bacterium | reverse complement strand
GTCTTAGCTATGTGAAACAAGATAAGTTAAAAGTCGAAGGGGACTGCAATGCAACATAATGAGAATGAGATGCAACAAGCACTTGAACTTTACTTAAAAGGCAGCGAAGAGCATGAGCTGCATGCTAGTGAGGTCGCGTATCTTCTTAAAAAGATTCGTAAAGAAGATAAAGATGAGTTTTTTTCATCACTTTCGAGAATTCCACAAGATGCACGTGGAGATGTACTTCTATAACTAACAGACAAACTTAGAGATGAGGCGATCAGCTTTTTCACGACAAAAGAGCTGGCTGAAGCAATCGAGGGTCTTGAGTCGGATGATGCGACAGACCTTATCCAAGATATTGACGAATTTGATGAAGAGAAGTCCGATGCAGTTATTGCGCACCTTGATGAAGGCGATCGTGAAGAGATCGAGCACCTGCTCCATTATGAAGAGGACCAAGCAGGTGCTTGGATGCAGACTGAACTTTTTGATGCGATCTTGGATGAAAAGATCCAGGTTGCACGCGACCGTTTAAAGGCGCTAAAGAGCTCAGGTGAATTAGAAAATATTCATCAAGTCTTTATTATCAATGAAGATCGACGGCTTATTGCAACGATACCGCTGGAAGATGTAATCCTGTTTGACTTCGACAAGACCTTTGGCGAGCAGTTGGAATCTAGAGAATTCCGTTATGTTGAAGCCTCTGCCGATATAGAAGATGTCGCGTCTATGTTTGAACAGTTTGACCTCTCTGTACTTCCGTTAGTGGATCGTCAAGGACATTTGGTTGGACGTATCACCTCTGATGATATGTATGATGTTATCGAAGAACGAGCAACGGAACAGATCTATAACCTTGCCGGGGTAAATGATGATGTAGAACAAGAAGAGGACCTTTTAGCGATCTTTAAAAACAGGGCTTCTTGGCTTTTTATCAATCTGATCACGGCTATTTTAGCGTCAATAGTTATCAGTATGTTCGATGCCACCTTGGCCGCGTTTGTGTCGTTGGCTATTCTAATGCCTATCGTAGCTTCTATGGGTGGCAATGCAGGAACACAGACCTTGACTGTTATGGTACGTAAGCTGGCACTGGGTGATATCGATGTCATCAATGCAAAGCAGGCTGTTATTAAAGAGTTTATTGTCTCACTGCTTAATGGTCTGATCTTCTCTGTTTTGATGGGGCTTGTCGCCTTTGTGTGGTTTGACATTCCTAAATTGGGTCTTGTCATCGGTTTGGCTATGATCATCAACCTTTTGATTGCCGGGACCTTTGGTGCATTGATCCCATTGATGTTAAAACGTCTAAATATAGACCCGGCTGTCGGCTCGACAGTCATACTGACGACGGCAACGGATGTTTTTGGCTTTTTAAGTTTCCTGGGGTTAGCATCCCTAATCCTAGTCAAATAGAAAAAGTTCCAGCTTTGGCGCATCTTGCACAAAAGTTTAGCTCTCGGCGTACCGATGTACGCAGTCGGCTAAACATTTTGCACAACCTGTCCCAAATCTAAAACTTTTTCCTGTTCAAGGGTTGTTTGAAGATGAGCTACGCCATCTATTCACCCTCATTTTTGATATAATCACCGTATGTATAGAATAGAAAATATCTCATTAGAACCATGCTGTGATTCGGCCTTTGTCAAGTTGGAGCGGATGCATTACACCCAAGGCGGCGAGAAACGAAGTTGGGATTTAGCCCAGGTTCATGACAGCGTGGCCGTACTCATCTATCACAAGGGCAGAGATGCCTTTATCCTGGTCAAACAGTTTCGTCCGCCTGTCTACCTGAAAAATCAGGACGGCTTTACATTTGAACTGTGCGCCGGGATTGTTGATAAAAAGATGCCGCTTACGAAGATCGCGCAAGAAGAGGTCGAGGAAGAGACAGGGTATGCTGTTACATTAGAGCGGATTAATAAAATCACCTCTTTTTATACGGCGGTAGGTTTTGCAGGTGCTAAACAAGAGCTTTATTATGTGGTGGTAGATGAAGAGGACAAGGTACACGGAGGCGGGGGCATAGACGTCGAGGCGATTGAGGTTGTCTATCTGCCGATAGATGAGGCTAAAGCATTTATATATGATGAAAAGATGGTGAAAACACCGGGGATGATGTTTGCGTTGACCTGGTGGTTTGCCGAGGGGCAAACCGTGTATGACTGCAATATGGTTGCGGATTAGAATTTATAACTGGCGTTGACGTAGTAGTAACGTCCCGGTTCGTTCATCATCATAATATCGGAACCATCAAGCAGTAGTGTAAGGTCTTTGTAGGTGTTTGACACAGCATATGTCTTATCTAATACATTATCAACACCGGCAGCCAAACCAAAGCCATATGGGAATTGGTGGTCGATCTTCAGGTTCATGATGCCCCATGACGCGATCTCCTGCTCACCGTTGTCTGAATCATAGTTTTTCCATGTGTCTGCACCGACAAATTCTACTGTTGCAGTACTTTCCTGGTAATAGACATAATTAAGAGCAACATTGCCTTTAAGCGGCGGGATCTCTGCGAGATTGGTGTTTGTCTGACCGGCTAGGGCTTTGTCTTTTTGACCACGCTGGTAGGCAATACCGAAGTCGGCATAGAGGTTGTCTAATGCGTAATAGCTACCTGTGATCTCTAAACCGTAAATCGTCGCGTCAATGTTTTCAAAGGCATTTTGTACACGTATGTTACCCAGGTCAACGACAGGTGCAGTTGAGTTGTAGTAGATGTAGTTTTTCAAGACGCTGTAAAAGAGCTTAGTTTTTAAAGTAAAGCTCTCATACTTGTTTTCCATTCCTAGATCGACTTCATAGTTGGTAGTCTGATCAAGGTCCGGTGTACCGACTTCAACCTGCTCTCCGGTTGTCATCATATTTCCTGCAGAGTAGAAGTAAAGTTCTCTGGCATCAGGAACACGCGATGCTTTACCTATACCGCCAAAGAATTGCAGATTGGATGTCGCATTGTACGTGGAGAAGACGTTAGCGCTAAACGCGCTGTAATCATTACTCTGTTGATCACTTGAGGGCGTAATAGTTGTATCGTCATAACGTAGACCAATCTTTACGTTCCATGCCCCGAAATTGTTATCAAGCTCACTGAAAATCGCAATATTATCTGTATTAACATCAGTAATACTGTATTTAACTCCACCAGCTTTACTCGGTATGGCTCCGGCGTTGTTAAAATAGGTACCGTCCCAGTTTCGTCGGCTTGCATCAAGACCAAGCGTAAACTCAATGTTGTCCGTAATATCAGCCACATTTTTTATTTTAGCACCCTGAGTTGTTGTTGTCAGTTTGCTGGTCATCTGGTTGAGAGAGTCTTCTACACCGTCAGATGTGTTACTGTCAGCAGCGACTCTGTAGTAGGTTGACATAGGGTGTTCTACATCCGAGTAGTAGTATTGAACGTCAATCTCTTTAGAAGCACGTCCGATGTTACGGATGATATATTCAGCTGTGTAGAGATTAGAGTCATCATAGAGTGCGTCCATCTTGCTGTTTGGATACATGATGTCATCACTGCGGTTTGCCATGTAGCCAAGACGAAGTTCTTGATCGTCAGTAATGTTGAAAAAGGCTTTGGCCGTGCCGGTAAGTTTAGTGTAGGCGTCCATATCGCTGTATTGATCTTGGTATCTAACACCACCAAGTGCTGGATTTCCGTCTACAAAATTGTCAACCTGCTCGGCAAAGGTATTGCCGTCACCATCTTTATACTGGCCACTCGTCTCACCGGACATACTCAGAAGAAGTTTGAAACGTTCTGTCCCGCCAGTGATCGTACCGGCAGCTTTTTGATAACCATAGCTTCCAACACCGAGATTGACGTCACCATGGACACCCTCTTCAGGTTGTTTGGTCGTTATCTTGACAGCACCGCTTAATGTACCGAAGTTTTCAACATCATAAGGACCTTCAGTGATCTCGATACTTTCAATATTATTGGTAGCAATATGTGAGGTTGTCGGGTCCATACGGTTAGGACAAGCCCCGTAGATCTTCGCATCATCGATAAGCACATTGATGTTGTCTTTTTTCTGCCCGCGAAGGATGATGTCGTTGGCAATACCGCTGCGGCGGACAAGAGAGACACTTGGTACTTTGTTAGCCAATGCTTCGGCAAGGTCGGCAGATTTAATCTCTTCACCGCTGACATCCTCAAGAGTGGTGCTCTCAACGGAAATAGGATCGATTTCGATCTCAGCTGCGCCGAGTACTGCTGAACAGGCAATTGACAGGTATACTAATTTTTTCATTTTCATTATTCATTCTCCAAGTTATTACTACTGTTAGTTCAAATAAGTATAAAAAAAGAGTGTTACATTAGTGTTAAAAATAGTAGATAAAGTTGATCTTCTTACTCAATGTAACTATGCTCTATACTATGGGTAGTTTAGAGGAAGATCACATGTTTAAATCAGGGAACTTTCCGTACTCGATTGTTAGATTCGTCATTGTAGCTGTCGTCGTCTCTGCTGTGTGGTTTACTCTCATTACTGTGGACTGTATGCATTGAAACGCTAGGATAGTTACAGTTGAAAGGTGCGATTACAATCGAGACGAAGTAAATAAAATTGTATTTCCAGAATTGTAGGCATTCGGGTTACTGCATAGTATCAATGGGATACTGCAGCTGGTCGGTAGTGTGAATTTTTTGTTATAATCCATTTATGAATAGATCAGACAAAATCAAACGTATCGCCCTTGTTTTCCTTGGTGCCCTTGCATCGGGTTATTTTATCTATAGCGGTTTTTCTCTACTTATGTCAGAAGACGAAATGACGTCCCAACCGTCACAAAGTCCTACTCCGCTTTCAAAGTAACTGCTTCCGGAAATTGCATCGTAACACAGTGGAGTGAACCGTGCTGTCGGATCAGTACGGAGCACTCTACACCGATGACCTCTCTTGTTGGAAAGGCCTTTTGGATTGTTTCGAGTGCTTCGCCGTCATGGCGGTCACTGTATGTCGGTACGATCACAGCGTCATTGATGATCAAAAAATTGGCATAGGTGGCAGGCAGCCTTTCCTCGTCATAATAGATGGCATCGGTCATTGGCAGTGCCAGGAGTTTAAAGGGCTTTCCTTCAAGATCTCGCAATAACTGCAGCTCTTCCTCCATCAGTGACAAGGCTTCATAGTGTTCATCTTCTTTCTCCAGACACTGAACATAGACAATCGTCTCTCTGTCCGAGAATCGGGCCAAGGTGTCAATATGACTGTCCGTATCGTCGCCTGCAAGATACCCGTGGTTGAGCCAGAGGATCTTTTTGGTTCCGAGGTTCTCTGCTAAAATATTTTCTATTTCGAACTTTTGGGTCAACTTGATGTTTCGGTTGGGGTTGAGTAGACACTCGGTTGTCGTTAAGATCAAGTCATCGCCGTTTGATTCAATAGCGCCGCCTTCGAGGATCACTCGCTCTCTTTTATAGTTTGCACCGTAATAGTCGGCAATTTTTGAGGTCAGGGCATTATCGAGAGAAGCATCAAACTTATTGCCCCAGCCTGTAAAGGTAAAGTCTATCACGGTCGGTTTTGTATCATTGATCACAGTAATACCACTGCAGTCCCGCGCCCAGGTGTCATCGCTGTCCGCTTGTATGAAAGAGATGTTGTCTGTTTTACTGAAATATGCTTTGACACGTACAATGTCATCACAGATCATTAGACATCTTTCAAATCTGGAGATAGCCGTCGCGATAGCAACAAAGGTTTCAGAGGCCTCTTGGAGGTAGGGAGCCCAATCACTATCGGCATGGGGAAAGATCATCTGCACAAACGATTGTTTTTCAAATTCGGCGGGGAGGCGAGTGGATCTGTTTTTGTGTGTGTTTGGCTTAGACATGTAAGGCCTCCTATTTTACCTTTGCTTGTTATAATTACGCATGGCAATTATACGACTCAGCCGTAAGGCATATTTTAATAATCTTGACATTATCGCACAAAAAGTTGGTGCTGTCTCTAAAATCGCAGTAGTCTTAAAAGATAACGCGTATGGGCATGGCCTTCTTGAAATGGCGAAACTGTCACATGAGTATGGCATCAGAGCGGCGGTGGTTCATAATAGTAATGAAGCAGAGAAGATAAAAGGGTATTTTGAAACGATATTGGTGCTAGCGGGGCATGAATACAGTGTTGACGAGAAGATACACTATGCGATCAATACTCTGGCACAGATAGAGAAAATGCCGGCAGGTATACGGGTTGAACTTAAAGTCGATACAGGGATGCACCGTAATGGTGTATCGATGCGTGAGGTTGAAGAGGCCCTTTTGCTGATCACAAAAAAAGGACTTCTCTTAAAAGGTGTATTCACCCATAATCGCAGCGCAGACACGTTGAGCTCAGAGTGGTTCTGGCAGCGAAAAAACTTTGAAAAAGTCAAAAAACAGGTGTCGGCATCTCAAACCACCTATGGATATGAGACACCCCGTTTTCACTCATCTAACTCAGCTTCCGCCTTTCGTTATAAAGCATTTGATGAAGACCTTGTAAGGGTAGGGATAGCTGCTTACGGCTGCTTAGAGATGGATCTGACCCTAGAGCAGCCTGACTTGCAGCCGGTAATGACATTAACCGCACAAAAAATTGCTACGCGTACTCTTAAAGAAGGTGAGCATGTCGGGTATAACGCCACATATAGAGCCGACAAAGAGATGCTTGTCTCAACGTATGATGTTGGGTATGGAGATGGTCTGTTACGAGCCGCTTCAAACCGATACACAACACCTTCCGGGGAACAGCTTCTTGGGCGTATCTCTATGGACAACAGCTCTTTTACTGGCGATAAAGAAGAGTTGGTAATATTTGAGGATGCGAATCGTTATGCCGAGGCTGCCGGGACGATAGGGTATGAGGTATTGGTAGGATTGCACCCTGAAATAGCGCGCGTGGTTATTTAACTCTTCTTGTCATCCAGTAGCGTTTTTTCCAGTACGGATCATTGATGTTTGAAATGATAACGCCTTCCCTTGACGAGGTGTGCATAAAGTCACCATTTTGTAAATAGATACCGACATGGCGCGTGTTATACCCTGTTTTAAAAAAGATAAGATCGCTTGTCGTTATATCCGAACGTGGTACCTTCCGACCGTATCTGGCTAATGTTCTGGTCGTACGGGGAATAGTCATGTTGAAAAGGTCTTGATAGGCTCTTTGCACAAAGGCTGAACAGTCAATTCCCTTGGCACCAAACCCGCCAAGTTTGTAGGGGGTCTGGTGCCATTGGTTGTGGTAAGGGTAAAGTTTGTCCAGATCACTGTAATTAACATGTGCACTGTTTGGTGAGGCAACGTGGCCTGCTGAACGTGTGGAACAGCCGCTGAAAAGGGCTAAGATCAGGATTGAACAAGCAATACGGATGAAGAAGAGTCTCAATTACTTGTTTTTATGATCGCTTGGGCGTAGATGACCCCGTCGATCCCTTCGATGATCTTCTCTTCAAGATCGACATCGTTTGTCAGTCGGCATAAGATCTTGGCATCAAAAAGATAGTTCTCGGCGACATTTTGTGCTGATTTGGCGAGGTTCTCTTTGACAAGAATATAGTTTGCGCCAAGGTTGTGCGCGAGAATGACTTCACTCAGGTTCGCAGCTTCAATTGCATAAGAGAGATGATTGTTTTTCATGTGTCTGATGATATCGAGATTGGACTCGTCAAAGTGAACAAAAAGGGTACTGTTAGCAGGGGTACGTTCAATCTCATTGATCTCGACAATATGGTAAAACGGTTCAAAGTCGATGTAAGGGTGGCCAAAAAGAAGCATCTTGACTCCTTAGGCTTTATCGCGGCATTCTGTCGAGCAGTAGAACTTGCCTGATACCACAATAGCTTCAGCGGTGCTGATATAGGTGCTGCAGCTTTCGCACTCTACCATCGTCTCTTCATCATCTTTTCTCTTTTTATCATAACGCTCTTTGGTAAGCGGGGTGCTTTTTTTAAAAAAGAAGAAGTAGATGGCCGCGATAACGCCGATAACAAGCAATGCTTTTAATAACATGGATTCTCCTTAGACCTCAATAATAAGATAGTGACGGTTTTGTGTCTGAATGATCTGATGGTTCAGTGACATATCCACTTCATCAAAAACGCGCTCGCCTTTGTAAAAGAGGAGTTTACTCCCTTTGGTGACGAAAGGCTTACTCAGTTTCATCAACATAGAAGTATCCGTTACTGCACGAGAAGTGACCAGGTCGATAGGCCGAGGTTCCAGCTCTTCAACACGGCAGTTGGCAACAGTGACATTTTTTAGTCCAAGATCGGCTTTGATAAACTGTAGAAAACTGGCCCGTTTTTGCAGTGGTTCACATAAGATGACCTCTGTCTCAGGCAGAGCAAAAGCAAGGATCATCCCCGGGAATCCGGCACCGGTCCCAATGTCTAAAATAGTGTTGACCTTAGGTAGAAAAGAGACAGGAAAGACAGCATCGTAGATGAATTTGTCCATCAGTTCTTCTTTTTTTGCACCCGTAAGGTTATGGATCTTGTTCCATTTTTTGAGGTGTTCTTTATACTGTGTGACCCAGGTAAAAAACTGTTCATCAAGCGCAATATTGTCTTTTAGGAGTTCTGCTTTTATATTCACGATAGACTCTAAAAGGCACCGAATTTGTAGTTCAGACTGCTATAAACGGCACCAGCACTAAAATTAGTTGCTTTGTCTCTGAACGTCCAGTAGTGGCGATAGGCAAGTTCGATCTCGAAATCAGCAGGCAGTAAAAAGACAAGTCCGCCTTGCACACCGGCTAAGCCGGCCGTGGTAGATGTACTGTTGATATCAGCGATCGAAGCACCAAAACGAGCACCGAAATAGAACTTTGCAGTCGATTGTGCGATGACTTTGAATTCGTCACTGATCCCTTCCAGGGCAATATACGGATTGAGAGTTTTACTGACTTCGTCACCAATATCATTCGCTGAAGTAACCCCGATGTAGATACGCCCATGATCTTCACGCAGACCGACTTTCAGGCCATATTCAGCTCCATAAATAGAGTCAGTTTTTACCGTCTGATCCGTAAGTTTAACCCCCGTTGCACCGGCATCTATACCGACAAACCATTCGCCGCTTTCTGCTGACAGTGAGTAGGGAAGCAGTGCAAGAAATAAAAATGTGAAAAATTTCATTGAAAATCTACCTTAATAATTGAATTTATCTGACGCTTATCATATAACATATGCGCTAAAAAGAAGATCACCTCTTGCGTAAAAAGAGTGGTTGATCTGTTTTTACAGTAAATGGCCCATCTCATCTCTTTTGACTTGTAGATAACCCTCATTATGCTCGTTTGAATCGATGATGATCGGCAGACGTTCTACGATCTCAATATCTTTTAGTGAGTTGATCTTGTCAGGATTATTGGTAAGGAGACGGATCTTTTGAATGTTGAAATGTTCTAAAATAGTTGTGACAACTTCATAGGTGCGTTCATCTGCAGCAAATCCAAGTTGATGGTTGGCCTCGACAGTGTTAAGCCCCTTGTCTTGCAGTGCATAGGCGTTGATCTTGTTTAATAGCCCGATGTTACGTCCCTCTTGACGTAAATAGATCACCATGCCGCCGGCTTTCTCAATACTATTCAGCGCAAACTCTAATTGATCACGACAATCACATTTAAGGCTGCCCAAAGCATCCCCGGTCAGGCACTCCGAGTGTATACGAACGATAGGGGATTCGTTTAAAGGCTCTTTATAGATGACAAGGTGCTCTTTGTGCCCTTCTTTAAAGGCTTTGACTTTAAAGTTACCAAATCGTGAGGGGAGCTTGGCAACATCGGAAATTTTTATCTTCATTTTTTTTATTCTACCTATATTTAATAATCTAATCGATATTATATTGTTTTTAGAATTATACATAAAAAAAATTATTCAAGCTGTAGGGAACCTCCAGAGACCCTATTTAAGCCAAAGGCTATTAATGTTTCAACGATTTCGTCGCAACCGTTTAAATCCGCATCTTCGCGCCCTTGTTCGCGAGACACATGTCTCAACTGATGACTTTATCTACCCGCTTTTTGTACGTCCTGGAAAGGGTATTAGAACTGAGGTCGCTTCGATGCCTGGTGTTTTTCAAATGAGTATCGACGAGGCAGTGAAAGAGTGTGATGAACTAAAAAAACTGGGTCTCAAGGCTATTATATTATTTGGTATTCCGGAGACAAAAGACTCGGTAGGTTCAGATGCGCTTTGCGAACATGGCATCATCGCTGAAGCAGTACGAAGCATCAAAAAAGCCCATCCGGAGATGTTTGTGGTGACTGATTTGTGCTTTTGTGAATATACCGACCATGGACACTGCGGGATCATCGATCATCTGCATGAGACAGTCGATAATGACGCGACGCTTGAGATCTCCGGTAAACAGGCCTTGGTGCATGCCAAGGCCGGCGCTGATATGATCGCGCCCTCAGGTATGATGGACGGTATCATTGAGACACTTAGAACCGCACTCGATGAAGGCGGGTACGAGAACTTGCCGATTATGAGTTATTCGACGAAGTTTTCCAGTGGTTATTATGGGCCATTCCGTGATGTTGCGGAGTCCACCCCCTCTTTCGGTGATCGCGGTTCTTACCAGATGGACCCGGCTAATCGTCGTGAAGCAATTAATGAGAGTATCGCAGATGAAGTGCAAGGCGCCGATATCTTAATGGTGAAACCAGCTCTTGCGTATCTTGATATAGTTCGCGACATTAAAGAGAATACCCGTCTACCGCTTGCTGTTTATAATGTCAGTGGTGAATATGCAATGCTTAAATATGCAGGGGAAAAAGGGCTCATTGATTATGACCGCGTCTTAATGGAGACAATGATCGCTTTTAAACGTGCGGGTGCCGATATTATTATCTCTTATCATGCAAAAGAAGTGGCAAAGCTTTTGAGATAAGAGGTAGTGATGACCAACTCCATTCTCTACTTTCTTAGCCGTTTTAGCGTTAAGTTCAAAGTCGGTTTTCTGATCCTGTTTTTGATTACGGGCATCGTCTTTTGGAACCTCTCGTATATCGCTACTAACTACAATGTCTATACTACAAAAGTCAGCAATTTAGAAGCCTTGCGAAAAGTACGAGAGATCCAAATGCTGATCGCCTCTTTTGAAGAAGAGCGCCGGGAAGCCCTTAGCTTTTTATATGTTACTCAGGATTCGGCTGCCTATAACCGTGCAGTTGATATGAGGAAAGCCAAGCTCGTTAAACTACAAGAGCTGATACAACACTGCACCTTTCAAAAGAAACAAAACATCATCCACAAAAGTTTGGATAACTTCCCCGCAATATACAAAAAACTTCTCGCCCAAAATCTCAGTGGTACAGAAGTGGTTCGATATTACACAGATGGGATTATCAAGCACCTTATCGACATTGTCTCCGGCATTACCAAAAACAATAGTACGGATGGCTTTGTCGCTTACACCGATATGATAAATGCAGTGGAGTACAGTGCTCTAGAAGCAGATTTGACTATGGCAGTGATGGGTGAAGGCTCGCTTAGCCCTGACCTTTTTGAAGTCATTGTGTTACAAAGCGGCAAGGCACAGAGCGAACTGGACCGTTTTAAACGCAGTGCCGGTCCTATAGCTATCAAAAGACTATATGCAAGTTATAGAAACAGTGACTTTGTTGAGATGAACATTCAAAAAGAGAATTTTCGAAACCACGTTTTCAAGATTGAAGGAGAGCCTTTTGACGTGACTGCTTGGGGTGGTGCGACAAAAAACAATATTCAAAATCTTAGAGAGATTTCTAATATTGAATTTGAAAAACTTACTTCGCAACTGGAAAATGAGACGGAACGTTATCTTTCAAGAGTCTACATAGACTTGATTATGTTGGTCATTCCTATTTTGATTGTGGCCATGATCGCTTATTTTGTCTTCCTGGATATCAATATCGCCCTGCGAACAATGTTGGATTTTTTAAGCGACCGTAGTACTGCCGAGAGAAAGAAAGACCGTCTATTACTGCTAAAATCTCCAAGTGAGTTGGGGCAGGTGTATCGTAAACTTTTTGCCTTCAATACAAAGATCAACAAACAGTTTAAGACTATTCGCGACAACTATGAGTTAGACCCATTGACAACACTGCCAAACCGTGTTAAGTTGTTGAATGTGTTGGAAAAGGCGTTGGAAGAGAAAAAGCAATTCAGCCTGATCTATATCGACATCTACAATTTTTCACTGATTAATGACTCTTTTGGTCAATCTGTCGGCGATATCTATTTGAAAGAGGCAGCAGATGTCCTGAAAAAGCTTGTGACAGGGATAGCGACTGAGCCGATGATGAAGTTACAGGTCTATCGTATGGGTTCAGATGAGTTTATTATCGTCTGCGCAAATCAGCAGTATATTTCACGGGTGGTCGAGGCATTGACCAATACCTATTTAGTGCGCTACAACGGGATCGATATGCCGTTAACCTTCAATTTTGGTTTGGCCAACAGTAGTGAAAATTCGACTCGAAGTTCCATTTTAACACAAGCCGAGTTGGCTGTTAAAGATGCGATTTCTAATCAAAAACGTTACAGTGTTTATACGGGTGACGACTCATATAAAATAAGATACCAGTCAAATCTGGAGTGGGTAAAACGCATAAAAAATGCATTTGAGCAAAACCGGTTCGAAGCCCACTTCCAACCTATTGTTTCGACAAAAGATGGGAGTTGTGTCAAGTTTGAAGTTTTGATCCGCTTGCGCGAGGAAGATGGAGGCGCGGTTATCGCCCCTGTTGAATTCTTGACAGTTCTACAGAAGATGGGGTTAGAAAAACGTCTGACCAAAGTGATTATTGATCAGAGCTTTGCGTTGATGTACAGGTGTGAGAAAGCGATCTCTATTAATATGACACGGGATGATCTGGATGACGATATTCTGCATTATCTCGAAGAAAGTCTCTGTCTGCATAATGTCAAGGCTTCAGAGATCTCAATAGAATTAGTTGAGACAGAAGAGTTACTGCATGAGAAGTATATTAAGATCATTCAGGCGATCAAAGCATTAGGCTTTAAGATATCGATTGATGATTTTGGCACAGGTTATTCAAATTTTGCTTACTTGGCACAGATCCGACCTGACTTTATAAAAATTGACGGTTCATTGATCAAAGATATCGATGTCAATGCAGAGAGCCGTAATATAGTAAAAGGGATAGTGGATTTTGCACATACACTTAACATCGCATTGATCGCAGAATTTGTAAGTACACCTGAGATTTATGTTATTATTCAAGAACTAGGTATCGAATATGCACAAGGTTACTACTTTGGCAAGGCAGAGAGTTGTGACATGATTATAGAAAAAGGAAAAATGTGAGACATTTTTTAACACTTAAAGATTATTCCAAAGAAGAGATCCTGGAGATCATTGATCTGGGTTTAGCAATTAAAAAAGAGCTTAAAAACGGTGAAAGAAAACCATACATGCTAAACAAAACATTAGCTATGATCTTTGAAAAGAGTTCAACGCGTACGCGTGTCAGTTTTGAGACAGGTGTTTTTCAATTAGGTGGACACGGTCTCTTCCTCTCTAACCGTGACATCCACCTGGGACGCGGCGAACCAGTCAAAGATACTGCCCGGGTTATCTCATCAATGTGTGACATGGTGATGATCCGTACATTTGGACACAGTATGTTAGAAGAGTTCGCGGCATATTCAAAAGTACCTGTTATTAATGGACTGACGGATACGTACCACCCCATCCAACTCTTGGCAGATTATATGACTATAAAAGAGCACAATAAAAGTGAGAACATCGTTGCAGCGTATGTAGGCGATGGCAATAATATGACAAATTCATGGATGATGTTAGCGGCAAAACTCGGATTTGAGTTACGTGTTGCAACGCCTCATGCCTATGAGGTGGATGCTGATATTAGAGCGGAAGCGGAATCTATTGCTAAAGAGAGCGGGGCAAAACTGATATTTACAAACTCTCCGCATGAAGCAGTCGCAGGGGCAACTGTGGTCACAACTGATACATGGGCTTCGATGGGACAGGAAGATGAAAAAGAAGAACGCATCACAGCTTTTGGCGGGTTTATTGTCGATGAAGCGCTGATGGAAGAAGCGGACAGTGAAGCGATTTTTTTACACTGTTTACCGGCGTACCGTGGTCAAGAAGTGAGTGAGGCTGTTTTAGAAGGCGTGCAGAGTGTTGTATTTGAAGAGGCCGAAAACCGTCTACATGCTCAAAAAGGTCTAATGGTCTGGTTGGATAGACAACAGTAGACGTTAGATAAAATTTTACCTGATCATCTGAAAAGCAGGTAGAATTTTTAGACTCTGTATTATAAGCAGAAATTATCGCTTACTTTTTATCTTTTACGGTCCAATAACCCACGATTTCAAGAATACTTTCTTTCAATAAGGGTATACTCTGAAAGTCGATAAATTTCTTAAGGTAGAGTATATGTTTAAAATTGGAATTTCACTTCTTCTTTTCATGGGCATCAGCTTTGCTGCTTCACCAGAAGCGGCACCTGTGCTCAATGAAAAGTATCAAGATTCAAGTAACTGTAAAAGTTGCCATATGCCGATTGTTAGAGCGTGGCAAAAGTCATATCATGCTAAGTCACATTACGATAGTAATGAGTACTTGCGTGCTTCTATGGAATATGTACATCGTAAAACACGTAAATCTATCAATGGCGTAAAAGTACAGTGTGCGGTATGTCACAACCCTCGTATAGCTGTAACTGAGACCGGAACAGATTATGAGATCGCGGCGGTGATGAATCTTGACAAAAACTCAGCGATCAACAAAGCAGTTGAAAATGATGATATTGCAGAGGGAATCAACTGTCTAGTTTGTCATAATGTTGACAGTATTGATGAGAATCTTCCAGCTTCTAAACGTGGAATACACCGTATTAAGTGGAATCCAATCGGTACTATGAGCGGACCATTCGCTGATGCTAAGTCACCTTATCATAAGACACAGCAGCGTGATTTTTTCAGTAAAGATCCTAAAACACTCTGCTTTACTTGTCATGCCAACGACCGTTCAGTCGCTGGACTCGTTTTTGCCAATACAGAAAAAGAGTATAAAGAGACAGAAAAGCAGTGTGCTGACTGTCATATGAGTCCAAAAAGAGAAGGTGTCGCCAGTACCTTGCCTATTGAAAACGGCAGAGCGAAAAAACGTATGGTACGTGAACATGGATTTATTGGTGCACACACAGCATCAATGTGGGAAGAAGCACTTACCATTACGGGCACGCAAAAGGGTTCGAAACTTCTTTTGACGATCACTAACGATAACCCGCATAACATTCCGACAGGTTTTGGTGCGAGAGAAATTATTGTAGATATTACTTATATGTCAGGAAGCGCAACGGTTGAACAGAAGCAGTTGTCACTAACACAGCACTACACTGACAAGCGTGGAAACGTTACGATTCCTCACTTGGCTGTTAAGGCGACTGAAGACTTTTCTATACCGGCTAACAGTAATAGAAGTTTTGCTGTTGGCATTCCAAAGGGAGCCGGAAATGCTCTTGTCACTGTCTCTTATAGATTGGTCAATAATGAAGTTAGAGAGTTGTTGGAGCTGAAAGAGAAAGAGTGGAGCGATAAGAAGTTTATTACTAAAGCGAACATTCGCTTTTAAGAGGCTATTGCCTCCCTATTGACGGGTGATTGATATTACCCGCGCATCTGCATTGTGATTAAAAAATCTTCACCTTCTTGTCGTACTGCAAACTGATGTTTACCGCAAAATTCGTCATTCATTTTACGGGCCATTTCACCTGCTTCGATGAGTGCATCGTCTTTGTCATTGAAACTTGACTCTGCTGACATATTGGCACGACGCACACAGCCACACTCTTTTTCTATAATAACTTTATACATAGTATCTATCCCTTGGTAATATTTTGGCGAAGTATAGTTAAAGAGATTTAAGGGGAGATAAGGAGTTTTCACTCCGTATAGAGATTAAGTTATAGAGAGAATATTAGTATTGAATACCAGTAGCTTGGCGAACCTTTTCGATGATGGGCATCGCAATGTTACGCGCTTTAGAAGCGCCAAAAGCAAGGATCTCGCGTATTTCGTCCTGATTGTTCTCAAAGTATTCGCGCTTTTCACGATAAGGACGGAAATACTCCCAGATAACATCGTGCAAGTAGAGTTTAAAGTGACCGTGACCTTCGCCGCCGCGTTTATAACGTTCTTGTAACTCTTGTCGCTCGCTTTCATTTAAAAAGAGTTTAGCGATGTTATAGACATTACAATCTTCATACTCTTTAGGATCTTCCAGCGGTATTGCTTCGGTGACGATCTTCTTAATTGTCTTTTGCTGTTTCTTCTCTTCACCAAAGATATTGATCGTGTTGCCATAAGATTTTGACATTTTCTGCCCATCAATACCTGGAACGGTTGCGACATTGTCATCAACACGATGTTCAGGGATCACAAAGACATCACCATGAAGGTTGTTGAATTTGGTCGCAATGTCACGTGCCATCTCAACATGTTGGATCTGGTCTTTTCCGACTGGAATGATGTCTGAGTTAAAAAGTAAGATATCTGCCGCCATAAGAACAGGGTATGAAAAAAGGTTGTGGTTACTTGCAATACCTCTTGCTGTTTTATCTTTATAGCTATGCCCACGTTCCAGTAGACCCATTGGCGTAAAAGCTGAAAGTGCCCAGTAGAGTTCGAGAACCTCCTTGACATCAGACTGTACCCAAAATGTCGATTTTTGCGGATCCATGCCAAGCGCTAAAAAGTCGATAGCAGCTTGCATTGTCAATGAAGCAAGACGCTCACCATCGCTGACAGATGTCATTGCATGGTAGTTCGCAATAAAAGCGAAGACTTCACTTGTTTCTTGTGAATCGACCATTTGCTTGATCGAACCAAAATAGTTACCGATATGTAGATCTCCGGAGGATTGGATGCCAGTTAAAACGCGCAAGATGATTCCTTTGTATACGACCCTCATAACTGAATTGGAAACTAAGTTAGATTATCTATTAGTAATAGATGAAAAGGGTTCTTTGAATGCGCAATTATAGCCAATTAGCCTCTAAATTGCATTATTTGATATTGGAGGGGCATTCTATAAATCATTTATTAGAATAGATATGATATTCTAAATATATCAAGAAAAAAGGATAGAAGATGAGCGTTCAGATTCGAGCAAAAGATATTACACTAAGCGAACATAATAAAACACACCTAAACGCAGCAATGGATCAGTTCAAAAAATATGGTTTAGATATCATATCAACTAATATTGTTATTGCTAAAGCAAACACTGGAGTTAGTGTTGAGTTTGAATTTAATATTGCACATCACACACCAGTTGTTATCAATCAAGAAGATAAAGACTTGGATGCAGCTATCGACTTGGCAGTGGATCGTGCAGCTAAAGCACTTCGTCGTATGCATGACAAAGATGTAACACGCCGCGGTGCGGGTATCAAAGGTCTTAACGTAGATGAAGAAGTAGAAATAGAAGAAGAAGAAGCGTAACCCCTCACATAGCAGTCATCCGACTGCTTTTTACCCAAGTCGTATTTTTTAGAGGTGCCCTAAGAAGGATTTCAAATGGAAAAAATTAAAATCGTATGCCCACACTGTGACAAAGTCAATGCTATTCCAAAGAAAGAGAGCTATAACAAGGCAAACTGCGGACACTGCAAGAAGTCACTTTTAGAGACCACTCCCCTACAATTGACATCATCAAACTTTGACCTGCATCTGGTAAACAGTGATATTCCCGTGGTTGTTGACTTCTGGGCACCGTGGTGTGGTCCTTGCAAGATAATGGGACCAGCATTTGAGGAGGCGGCCAAAACCTTCCCTCTAAAAGTGCGATTTACAAAACTCAACACTGAAGAGCATCAATCCCCGGCGGCGAAGTTTGGGATACGTTCTATTCCGACGATGATCATTTTTAAAAATGGCAAGGAAGTTGCCCGCCAATCCGGTGCATTGAATGTTGATCAGATCAAGCAGTGGGTTAGTCAGGTTATTGCATAAATACCAAGACTCTTTCGTTATAATTCCTCACTTTATTCGAGGAATTATCCATCCGTCTTTTACTATTACTCCTTACCTTTTTTTTGACAATACTTTCTGCGCAAGAAGTGCGCGAAGAGAATAACCCTTATTCTCTTCGTTTGGGCGGTGGTTATGCTGACCTCAATGACCTAGGCGAGATCTTGATGGGTGATTGGCAACGTTATAGCGGAGACAATTATGCTATTAACCTTGATGGTGGGTACCGTTTTGTTCATAACATGCAGGATTTGCCTTTTGATTGGTACCTTAAGGGCGGTATCTCGTATTTTGGTGAAAATGGGTATCAGGATAATGTTTTAGAAGCAACACTCTATGTCAAAGTGTATCTCAAGCTGGATTTTTGGAAAAACCGTGTTCGTATAGGTTTAGGCGAGGGGCTTTCACTTGCAGAGGAGATTCCGGAGGTTGAGATTATTGATGCCACAAACGAGGATGGTACTGTTGACCCTACTGCTAAATTTCTAAATTATCTTGATGTCTCGGTTGATTTTGATGTCGGGCGATTGTCTAAAATCGAAAGTATGGAAAACCTCTATTTGGGATATACGTTAAAACACCGTTCGGGTGTTTTTGGACTTTTCAACGGGGTCCATGGTGGTTCAAACTATAATATGGTCACACTGGAAAAAAACTTTTAAAGGATTAATTATGTATCAATGGATGTTATGGTTTCACATCATCTCGATGGTCTCGTGGTTTGCAGTACTCTTCTATCTGCCTCGTCTGTTTGTCTATCATGTAGAAAATGCGGATAACGCAGGTTTTATTGAGGTCGTAAAAGTGATGGAGATGAAGATCTATAAATACATTGGTATACCGGCCTTCTGGGCGACACTCATCTCGGGTATAGCGCTTATCTTCATGTACCCGACCAACATCTTTGCAACGGGCGGCTGGTTCCATGTCAAGCTATTCTTTGTAGCGATCTTGATCGCATACTTCTTCTCCATGGGGTACTACCGCACGAAACTGCTCAATGATAACTGCACAAAAAGCGGAAAGTTCTTCAGGTTCTATAATGAAGGCCCGACTATCTTGCTTCTGATCATTGTTGCTATGGTAATTGTTAAACCGTTTTAGTTAATCTTACAACTCTTGCACCCCAGCTATAGCGCATGGTTTGCGGTCACACGTTCACATCGTGTCGGGCGCACCATTAACGCCTCTAAAATACGATACTTTAACGTAACTGAATACTTTGTTGACTTGTGTTTTTTTACCAGCGGTCTGATAGCTTTGGCACGAGGTAAAACGAAGCGGTCTTGAAGTAGTTATAGTTATCCCAGACCTCCTTTTTCTTTACTTTTATACCCTTGTTGGTTTTCTCTATTTTTTCCTTCTGCATTTTTCTTAGATAGTTTATCTCCTCTGACACCGGTACGTCAAGCAACTCCGTGAGTGCTTGTATGTCGAACTCTTTATTGAGTATTGATACCTTGCAGTAGGATTGGTAGGCTTTTGCATTCAAAAGAGAAGCTGCCAGTGTCTATAGATATGATTCGGAAGTGATGTATTTGGATCTATAGCGATCTTCCCAGAGGTGGCTGCTTGGCTGATATTACTTATTGGAGATTCAACCCATGGGGTGTAATTGTATGAAGGTAAAGCCAGTTAAGGCTTTAGAGGAGAGTTAGCGTTTTAGCTTGCGCTTCTCATTTTTAGCTTTTGCTTTAAACAAGATAGGCACGCCCTCAAAGTTGAAGGCTTCTCGAAGCTGATTGGTCAGGTAGCGTCTGTAGGTGAAGTGCAGCCCTTTTGGCTTGTTCATGATCAGTGCTATCTGAGGTGGACGGATGTCGTACTGGGTCGAATAGTAGATACGGATCATCTGACCCTTCATTGACGGCAGGTGGTGTTTGCGTTGTGCCCACTCCAAAGCCTCATTAAGCTTAGCAGTAGGAATACGCTGCGAGAAGTTGTCATTGATCTCGATGAGTTTATCGAAGATCTTTTGTACACGCTGGCCGCTTTTTGCCGAGATAGTAATAATCGGTGCATAATGCAAGAACTTAAAACGGTCACGGATCTCCTGTGTGATCTTAGCGAAATCCTCTCCCTCGACCTGATCCCATTTGTTCAGAACGATCAGACAGGCCATACGGTTACTGTCGACAAGTCCGGCAATCTTCTCGTCGAGTTCTTTAAACGGCTCCGAAGCGTCAAGGACGAGCAGGGCGATGTCCGCGTCTTCGAGCATCGCTTCAGTACGCATCAGCGCGAACTTCTCTATACCAAGGATCTTTCCGCGTTTACGAACACCGGCAGTGTCGATAAAAGTGATCTCTTTGTCCTGATATTCGATGGTCTCATCAATAGGATCAATTGTTGTTCCGGCGACAGAACTGACAACAGAGCGCTCTTCGTTTAGCAGGGCATTCAGAAGGGAACTTTTACCGACATTGACCCGGCCGATGATGGCAACACGCATCTTTCCTAGAACGGTTTCATCGAACTCACGTACGTTGTCATTTGGACCAAAGACAGAGTCATCAATAAAGACCTCTTCGTCGGCAGTTAGGACCTCTTGCTGAAAGTCATAGTCCTCGCGTGGTACAAAGTAGCCGTCATCATCTTTAAATTCGGGCTCTTCTTCCAACTCGTCATCATCTTCGAATTCGTCATCCTCTTCTTCAACCTCATCATCTTCAATGTACTCTTCTTCGAGGGAGTCGATCTCTTTAGTCGTATCACTCTCTTCAGCCATGAGAGGTGCTGCGACCTTCTCTTTTTCAGGAAGCTGGTCTTCTATCCACTGCAGCAGGGCATTGATATGACGGTTGTGCGAGACAGAGATACCAAAGATGTTGTCGCATCCGAACTCATAGTATTCCCACACTTTTTCCATCATCTTGTCGTTGTCGATTTTGTTGACAACAAGGGCCATTGTCTTGCCCTTTTTTTGAAGCTCATAGAAGAAGTCTCTGTCTACCTTTTCAGGAAGACTTTTACCATCTACCATATACAAGATGATATCTGCTTCGTTAGCGGCCTTGACCGACATCTTTTTGATAGCGTCAAAAAGTTCGTTACCCTGGTCAAGTCCACCTGTATCTAAGATCTCGACCTCTTTTTCATTGAGTTGAAGGACACGGCGTTTGACGTCACGTGTTGTACCCGCTTGTTCAGAAGTGATCGCATCACGCTGTTTAAGCAGACGATTAAAAAATGAGCTTTTACCCACATTTGGACGACCAATAATGGCTAGTTTTTTCATAGTATTTCTTTGTGTTTAGGTGCTTAGGAGAGAGTAGGCCAAGAAAGTCGTTTAGAAATCGCTTGTGTAAAAACCTGTTGCTTTTACGGTGTTTTCAATAAAGGATGAAAACCTGCCTAACCTTAACTAAGGTATTGTTGCCGGAATTATATCTAAATTTCTACTTAAATGTATTTTTTGTCAGAGTACAGATGTAATGGAGTGGGCAGTGAAGTAGCAGGTATCCCTTCCCAAGCACTTAAGCCTGGGAATGATCTCTATTTTGTCTCAAATTCTTTGTCAAGGGATTCTAGCGCATTTTTAGCCTGGAACTGCTGCCAAAGTGCATCTTGGTTTTTGAAACTTGAGATGACGTTCTCTTTTGCCGACGTGTTGACACTCTCTTGTGTCACGCCTACTAAAAGGTAGATATCGTCATTTTCAGGATGCTGCCAATAGGCAAGCTGCTTTGAACCGTTGAGGGTCACTTTTGCGACTTGTTTTGAGACTTGGGTTGAAACAGTGTCGACTGTCTCATCTTCAGCAATACCTGTAGAACGTGTAAATCGTTCCACTTTGTCTTTTACCAGTGTTTCGATCTGTTGCGAAAGGTTCGAACGACCGTCGGCAAGTGCGTTTTTACGTGTGAAACCTGCTCCGGCCTTTGACATTTTGGCGGTGCCTGTAGAGGTGTACATCTCATCATACCCTTCCACAATTCCACAGGCCCATTTTGGTGCATCTGCTTTGTCAATGGTACATTCTGTGATCGCTATCGGCTTTTTTGCAGGTTCAGCTTCTTTGTCGCTGCAACCGCTAAAAGTGATTGCCATAAGTGTGGCAAGTGCCGATGAGATTAAGATCTTGTTCATTTGAAATCCTTGTTGATTAGTGGGTCAATTATAGGTGAATGACTCTTAAAATAGCGAACCATTGCACCTGTATAACAGTAGGCTCGGATTGTGTAGTCATTGTGTGTGCAAAATGCGTTTGACCGGCCTTTAGAGTACTCTTAAAGCATCGTGTTCTCAGGCATGCTTTCTACATAAAGCGACTGGGATGGAAAAGCAAAGCTGGCACCGTTTTTTTCGACAATGGACATCAACTCAAGATTGATACGCTCTCTGACCTGCATGTATTCGCCCCAGTTGGTCGTTTTGGTAAAGAAATAGCAGAAGATACCGAGAGCACTATCCTGGAACTCAGTGAAATGGACATAGATGGTCTCCTGGTGTATCTCTTCATCACTGTTGAGCAGTGTGCGGATATCTTCGAGTATCTGTCGCATTTGAGCCGAAGTGGTACTGTAGGTCAAGCCGAGTGTCATTTTGATTCGGCGCTTGTTTATTTCTGACCAGTTTAAGATAGCGGTATCGGCTAGATTACCGTTAGGAACACTGACAAGTGCACGGGCAAATGTCCTTACTTTGGTGGAGCGGATACCGATATGCTCAATAATACCTTCGACCTCCGGCGTCTTGATCCAGTCGTCGACCTTAAAGGGTTGATCGGTAAAGATGACCATTGATCCGAAAAAGTTGCTGGCAGTATCTTTTGCGGCCAGAGCAAAGGCCATACCGATAAGACCGAGAGAGGCCACAAATCCTGTAATGTTGACTCCCCAGATCGAGAGAATGTCCATACCTGCAATGATCAGGATGATCACTTTTAAAATGGTCAGCAGCAGTTTTGCAAGGGTTATGCCATTGCCGGTTTTAAAACGGGTAGCGATCAACTCGTCCGAACTTTGAAACAGTTTGACTATCTGGTATAAAACCCAGGCAAAAAGGGCAGTAGTGAGTGTTGAGAGGGTGTTGGAGATCATGGTTGAGAAACTCTCACTAAAGGTCAAAAAGCTGAACGCTACATTAAATCCCAGGATGATCATTCCGAATGCTATCGGGCGTTGAAGAATATCGAGTATCTCATCATCGAGTTGAGTCTTTGTTCTGCTAACCCATTTAAGGGCCATGAGGGTGATCAAAGTGGTCAGATGTTTACGCAGGAGTAAAAAGATGACAAATATAATGAGAGCTGAGAACCACGTGCCCAGAGCATTACCGACAAAATTGAGTTTGACAACCTGTATGACATTGTCCGAAATTGGAAGTTTGTCAAGAATCATCCCAGCAACAGAATCATGCAGTGCATGCGTCATCTTGGTCACATCGGTAACTTCGGAAATGGTGTTTGTAGTGATGGAGGTGTTGATCTCGGTTGTTGTGTCTGTGTTCATGGTGTTCCCTGCTAAATTTAGAGGGAAATCATAACTTCTTTCTTTTGAAGGAAGACTTGTTTTGTATAATGTAGTCGTAATAATAAAATAATGGACCTTCTTTTGAACAAAAAACTTTTCTGGCTTTATATAACGTCGATGTGGCTTTCAATCAGGCTTGTTGTTTTTACACAATACAAACTGGTTGTAACAGTGGTGTGGTGGATAATGGCATTTTTTATCGCCTTTGCAGTGCATGCGCTTTGGAGTGGAGGTGAAATTATTATATTAGCAGTCGCTTTTTTCCTGCAAAACCGTTTTTATCGGTTTATGCAACCGGCAAAAGCGAAACTGATACGTATGGGCGACAGTGTTGAATTTGCAGAAGAAGTTGAAGGCAGTTATATGCAGACGTTTAAAAGCGCCAAGGTATTGCGAAAGATGCGGTGTGAAGATGTGGCAGCAACAGGGCTTTTTTCAGAGGAGTTGATTCCGTTTTACAGCCACTTCTATCTTGTGGAGATGAAAGATAAAAATGCCATTATCCCTTACGAATGGATTCTCTCCATTGACTTTGAAGATGAGATAGACGCTTAAGCTTTCTCTTTTTTAACCATCTCATAGGCGGTATTGATCTTCTGTACTTTTTGGGTCGCATCTTTGATGTATTCTTCTGATGCCCCTTTTGCTTTCATGATGTCCGGGTGGTACTTTTTGACAAGTGCACGATACTTTTTCTTGATCGTACCAAGATCATCATCCCGGCTGGCACCTAACACTGCATAGGCATCACTGACACTGCTCTGGCTGGCATTACCGTTAAACATAGAGGCAAAACGCTGCATGATGCCCTCTACTTCTGCACCGCTGATCTCTATAAAGGCCGCGATCTTGATGATGAGGTTCTCTTCGGCATGAGAAAGTTCTCCATCGATGTAGGCCAGGTTGATCAAGAAGGTGATCATCATCAGTCGTTTCTGTTTGTCACCGCGGGTAAGGGCTTGAAGTTTCGAAGCAAGCATATCAACATTGCGGACAATCTCTTTTTCACGATTAAAGACCTCTTTGAGGATCTCCCGCACTTTCTCTTTGTGGGATTCGCCAAACGCTTTAGAGATGTCGCCGAACATATTGCTTACCAGCTCCGCTTCGAGTTCATGAACCCGTCCGTCTGCTTTGGCGACCTTGGCAACGAGTGCTACAAAGACACCCAGTTCGGAATTCGCAACGGCTTCGTAGGTCAGAGAGGTATTTTGAAACTGCCCCTGGGTGTAGTAGTGGCGTTGAAAACGTTTGTAGCTGTTAAAGATCCATCTGAAGATTAAAAAGAGAAAGATAATGGTGATAATTGTTGACATAGGTATCCTATAGATTTGATAATAGATTATGCCAAAATCAAAACAACATCGGTTAAACAAGGTGTGTTGCATGCAGATAGTTTATCATTTGATGATGTCATCTAAGGCCCTCAGTGCATCAAGCATTAGCGCAAGAGAGATCTGCTTTTGACGTTAGAAACTTCTCTATCAATTGTTGAGGTCATAAGCTATATCTTCAAGCTGATTGCCGGTTATGCTCGTCAAAATAGTCTCTTACAATACTGCTCGTCAGAAGAGATAGTATAGATCCCTTTGAGTTGGGTCTCACTCAGTGTTTTGATGAGCAGTGCGCCTAAGGACTCTGTCGCATTGACGTAGCCCTTTCCGTTGTCACTATAGGTAAACGTGTACTCTTGCCCGTTTTTAACCAAACTGATCTCGATCTTAGAGGTTTGTATATCATCAAAGGCGTGTTTGACGGAGTTTGAGATCAACTCATTTATGATCAGACCCAGTGGCGTTGTCTTTTCAACGCCTAAGTAAAGGTCACTGTCGCATGAGACGTCAATCTCCAGTTTGGCGTTGAACGATTTAAACTCATTTGAAAGGCTCTCCAAGTAGCTGCTGAGTGCGACTTTTGCAACCGCATCGCTCTCTTGAAGTTTTTCATGGATCAAGGAGATGGAACATATCCGTTTGATGGTCTCTTGCATATACTCTTTTAACAGGGGCTCTTTCAGATGTGGTCTTTGAAGTGTCAAAATACTGATAATGGATTGCAGATTGTTTTTCACTCTATGCGAAAGTTCTTTGAAGAGCAGTTCGTTCTGCTGTAAAGCGAGCGTCACCTCCTTATGTTTGTATGAGAGTGCGAACGAGAAGACACTCACCTCGAAGATAATGCTTAGTTCAAATATATACGCTATATTCTGACTCGGATCTACCAGAGAAAAGTAGCTTAGCAATGAGAATATCAGCGTGGTCAGGACACCTATAAATCCCAGTAAGTAGAACTGTGCATACATCTGGTTTTTAACAAAAGCCAAGTAAGCGCTCTGCTTGAAGATTCGAACATATGGTTTCAATGCAACTTAGCTGTTAAGGCCACGTCCCTTGATTAAAGTGCGTTCTTGTATAATTGCACCATCATAATAATTAGGACAGCAATATGAAGATTATTTTACTAGGTGCACCGGGCGCAGGCAAGGGCACACAAGCACAGTTTTTGACCAAAGAGTTTGACATTCCTCAGATCTCAACAGGCGACATGCTTCGTGCTGCGATCAAGGCAGGAACGGCGATGGGCACAATGGCGAAAGAGTTTATGGACGCCGGTAAGCTTGTAACAGATGAGATCATTATCGGTCTTGTCAAAGAGCGTATTGCCCAAGACGACTGTAAAAATGGATTTTTGCTTGACGGTTTCCCTCGTACTGTTCCCCAGGCAGATGCAGTCAAAGAGGCGGGCGTTGCTATCGATGCTGTCATCGAGATCGATGTACCGGACGAGGAGATCGTAAAACGTATGTCTGGCCGTCGTGTTCACCAGAACTCTGGACGTACTTACCACCTTCTTTACAATGCGCCTAAGGTTGAAGGCAAAGATGATGTGACGGGCGAAGAGCTTATCCAGCGTGCTGATGATAAAGAAGAGATTGTTCTGGATCGTCTAAAAGTCTACCATGAGCAGACTCAGCCTTTAGTTGATTACTACAGTACGGAGGCGGCAAACAACAGTGCTATCAAATACATCCGTGTAGACGGTACACAGAAAATCGACGTCGTTGAAAAAGAGGTCATCTCTCAATTGGTATAACTGTTAAAACGCAGCCATAAGGCTGGACTTCAGCGGGGCTGTACTGCTATATGACTTAATGTCGCAGCAGTCTGTCCATCTCAAACTCATTGTAGCCTTCGACCACTCTATTGTTGATAACGACTAAAGGCACGCGCGTACCTTTATACTGTTCAAACACATCTTTACCTTCATCACTGGTCTCAATGTCATACTCAATGAACTTGACGCGGTTTCTTTTTAAAAAGGCCCTCACTTTTGCACTGTAAGGTGAACGCAGCGTACTCAGCAGTATCACTTCACGGTAGTAGGCATTTGAAGTCTCTTCATAGTTGACAAGGTCTTTTGACGGGCAGTAGGTTGCTATATTGTCCCACTCCTGCTCGATGCGATGGTCAAGATAACATGAACTGTTCTCGTGGCGATGGGCATTGTAGTAGGTGTAGATCTTTTCTCTGAGGTAGGGGTTTTGATACGCCTCTTCGATTTTAGTATCGACGATAGCCAAAAAAAGCAGGTAGTTGTCGGCTTCGATGGCGTGTGCCAATTGTTGCTGTAAAAACTTTTTTAACTCTTGATGGTTTTTTTGCAGCGCAAGAAGAGCAAGGGAGTAGTTGGCCTTGATTGCCGGATCGCTGTCGTCTTTGACGCGGCGGTATCGTCCCAGGACTCTGTCACTATGGGCTTCGTAAGCCAGTACCTGATGACGCAGGGAGGGGTGGTAGACAAGATCATCAAGTTGTACCCGTGCTTCAAAAAGCGGGCCGGCCAGTTTGCCGTAAAGTGCCGGATAGCCGATAGCGTAGAGCGAAAGCGAAAAAAGAGTAAGAATGATTATTCGAAGCATAGTGTCCACCTTTTTACATATGATTCTAACTAGTCTATAACATCTTAGCTGATAAGATTCCAAGAAAAAAGGGCCTTTTTGAAACACTATATTTCCAAACTTGACCGAGGCGTGCTCTATATGCTTCTGGCCTCTTTTTTCTTTGCCGTGATGGGGGCATTTGCAAAACTGACCAGTGACTCTATGAGCTCACTGGAAGTGGTTTTTTTCCGAAATGTGTTTGGTGTGGCTCTCGTCGGTTTTGCTGTTATACGAAAACCGATGAAGCATGTCGGAGGGAGACCTTTTTTGCTCTTTTTCAGGGGATTTATGGGCTTCGTGGCACTCTTGGCATTTTTCTATAATATCGCGCACATCTCCCTTGGCGACGCGATGACCTTTTCTAAGACTTCCCCCATTTTTACTGCGATCTTTGCGTGGCTGTTTTTACAGGAGAAACTGCCTAAAATAGGCTGGCTTGCGATTTTAATCGGTTTTGTCGGGATCGTTTTTATTACGCAGCCGAGTGGACTGATGTTCTCGAAAACTGATCTGCTCGGTATCTTCAGCGGTATAGGTGCGGCCTTAGCCTACACCTCTGTCCGTGAACTGAAAAAGTATTATGATACGCGGGCGATTGTGCTCTCCTTTATGACTGTCGGTACTGTCGGACCACTGCTTTTACTGTTGATTTCGCCCTATGTTGAGGCACCTGAACTGGATTTTATGTTGGGTGCCTTTGTCATGCCGAGTGGTATTGTCTGGTTCTACGTCGCTGGGATGGGGCTTTTTGCGACGTTTGCACAACTTTACATGACCAAGGCGTACGGCGAGTCACAAGCGGGTATCGTCGGGGCAGTGAGCTATACCAATATTGTCTTTTCTATAGGGGTAGGACTGCTCCTTGGCGATGCACTACCTGACTTTATAACACTCTTTGGTATAATCTTAATCATT
The DNA here is from genome assembly GCA_027859195.1 of Helicobacteraceae bacterium. GTDB lineage: Bacteria > Campylobacterota > Campylobacteria > Campylobacterales > Sulfurimonadaceae > Sulfonitrofixus. The sequence goes on along the minus strand of JAQIBF010000171.1, from coordinate 27,632 downwards.
ATCAGCGGGATTCTCGTTGTCAAAAAATAGGAGATGATCTTATGGATGCAAATACAATGTATTATGGTGGGTTGTTATTGATCGGCATACTTGCTTTCATGGCATATCGAACGAATCGTATACTAACGATGGTTCTTTTACTTGCCATAGGCGGTTATTTTATTTATGCCCATAATTCTGGGATAACAGTGTCGGGTGAGCTGGACAAAGCGGCTGACGAGTTTGACAAAGCTGCAGGGTATAAAAAATGATCTTGATGTCAGGACCTTGTGTCATCGAGAGCGAAAAAAATATCTTTGATATCGCTAAAAAACTCGAACGTTATCAAGAAGATGAACGTATCGATTTTTATTTTAAAGCCAGTTTTGACAAGGCAAACCGTACCTCGTTAGAGAGCTACCGTGGACCGGGTCTTGAAGAGGGCTTGCGTATTTTACAAAAGGTCAAAGACGATTTTGGTTACAAGATCGTCACCGACATCCATGAGTCGTATCAGGTCGCACCTGTTGCTGAAGTGGCAGATATCCTGCAGATACCTGCTTTTTTATGCCGTCAGACCGACCTGCTTGTGGCCGCGGCTAAAACGGACAGAATCGTCAATATCAAAAAAGGGCAGTTTATGAACCCTATTGATATGAAATATTCGGTTTTGAAAGTGCTTAAAACACGAGGCTGTGATGAGGTCTCTTACCAAAATGCCAAAGATAACGGTGTTCTTTTAACGGAGCGCGGTTCAAGCTTTGGTTACGGCAACCTGGTTGTCGACATGCGTTCTCTGGTCATCATGCGTGAGTATGCGCCGGTGGTCTTTGACGCAACACACTCTGTACAGATGCCGGGCGGAGGAGGTGGCACCACTTCGGGTGACAGCTCGATGGTGCCGCATCTTTCACGTGCTGCAGCGGCTGTAGGTGTTGACGGTTTCTTTTTTGAGACCCATATCGACCCAAGCTGCGCACTCAGTGATGGACCCAATATGTTAAAATTAGAAGATCTATACAAAACGACAGAGATAATCTTAGCAATTCAAGAAACAGTAAAAGGATCAAAATGAGTTTAATCGAAGGTAAATTAAAAGTTATTAATGGCAAGAAAATTGCTATTGTAAGTACACGTTGGAACCACTTCATTGTGGATAGATTGGTCGAGGGTTCAAAAGACGCTTTTGACCGTCACGGCGGTAATACGGAAGACCTGGATCATGTCTTGGTTCCGGGGGCATTTGAACTGCCAATGGTGATTGACCGTCTCCTTGCCAGCGGCAAATATGATGCTATCTGTGCACTAGGTGCTGTTATCCGTGGTTCGACACCACACTTTGACTATGTCTCTGCAGAGGCAACAAAAGGGATCGCCATGATGTCTCTGAAATACGCTAAGCCGGTCTCTTTCGGACTACTGACGACAGACACCATCGAGCAGGCAATTGAACGCGCCGGAACGAAAGCGGGCAACAAAGGTTTTGAAGCGATGACAGTTGTCATCGAGATGCTTGACCTCTATGAAGCGATGGAGGCATAATGGCAACTCGTCACCACGCCAGAATGGCCGTTGTAAGTCTACTGTATGCATATGACTTGGGTAACAAAAGCATTGCCGATTATACCGATGAGATCTTAGAAGACAAAAAGATCCGTAACAAACAAAAAGAGTTTGCTCTCGAACTTTTTCGCGGTGTTATGGAGAACCTTGAAGCGGTCGATGCCGCGATCGTGAAGCACTTGAAAGATTGGGATTTCGAACGTCTTGGTTCAGTTGAACGTGCCACACTGCGTCTAGGCGCGTATGAGATCATGCACTCTGAGCTTGACTCTGCCGTTGTGATCAATGAAGCTATTGAAGTTTCTAAAGCCTTTGGAACAGAACAGTCTCCTAAATTTATTAATGGTGTACTCGACGCAATTTCTAAAGACAAGTAATGTTTAGAATACTCCTTGTAATACTTTTGACGATTTCGGCACTTTATGGTGCTAACAACTGTTTAAAATGTCATGAGGGTATTGAAGAGATCCGCGACCCGAATTCCAAGATGATGGAAGAGATCTACAAAATCGCTGAAAAAGCTGGACATACAGGTAACGACTGTATTGTCTGTCATGGGGGCAACCCGACGACAATGGTCAAAAAGCGTGCACACAAGGGTACAGTAGACTATTTTTTAGAGAACAAGGGTCCTAAAGAGTACTACCCGGCACCGGGCAGTACCTGGATCAACCAGAACACCTGCGGTATGTGTCACCAAGAGCAGATCGATGCGCAGATGAACTCTCTGATGATGACGGAACAGGGTAAGATCCAAGGTGCCCTGTGGAGTTTTGGTGCAAAAGAGGGGTACAACCATAATGTTGGAACGTATGAGACCAAAAACCCAGAAGATCCGCATAACCGTTTAGGAACAGACATCTACCAAAAGTATATGTCTGAACTTTCAGCGCTGGAGCCGCAGGGCTTTCCTTCAGAGATGACAGAACTGCCCGAAGCTCCGACAGCAGAAGAGATACAAAAAGACCCTTCTCTCGCAGTTTATACCTATTTGCGCCAGGAGTGCCTGCGTTGCCACACCGGTTCCAAGGGACGGTCTAAGCGGGGTGATTTCAGAGGAATCGGTTGCGCCTCATGTCATATTCCTTACTCCAACAGCGGTTTTTACGAAGGGGGCGATAAACAGATCCCCAAAACCGCGGGACATCTTCTTGTTCACTCCATCCAGTCATCACGCGATGTAAAAGTCAAAGTCCATGATATTGAGTATTCAGGCGTACCGGTTGAGACCTGTTCGACTTGCCATAACCGCGGTAAACGTATCGGGGTCTCTTACCAAGGGTTGATGGAGACTGAGTACCAGGCAACCTTTGATGAAGAGGGCAGTGGTCAACCGGAACTGCACACCAAACGTTACCTCCATATGCAAGAGGATATCCACTATCAAAAAGGGATGTTGTGTCAAGATTGTCACACCTCTAATGACATGCACGGGGACGGTTTTTTAAGCGGCGCGAACCTGGGCGCGGTGGAGATAGAGTGCCAGGATTGTCACGGTACTACATCCGCTTATCCTTGGGAACTTCCTCTCGGTTACTCCGATGAGTTTAACGATACGGCCAAATCCGGCGAACCGCGCGGTACAACAAAAACAGTGGCCGAGTATCTCAAGATGGGTTCTATCCCTGAAGCACCGGAAGGGTTTATCTTAAGTGCCCGCGGTAACCCTATCACTAAGGCCGTACGCCAAGGAGACAAGATCATGATGCACCTTGCCTCCGGCAAGGATCTTGAACTCACCCCACTGAAAAAACTCAAAGAAGATAATAAACTAACACGTGAGGGACTTGTTGCTATGGACCAGATAAAGGCCCATACGGATGAGTTGGAATGTTACACCTGTCATGCGACTTGGGCCCCGCAATGTTATGGTTGTCATGTCAAGATAGACTACTCCGGCGGTAAGCAGAACCCCGACTTTTTAGCGGCTTCGCATGACCAGGATCTCCATGGTACAACAGGCGGTATGCGCTCTCTTCAAAAGTACCTTGTTGATGGTCAAGTAACCGAAACGCGCTCATTTATGCGTTGGGAAGACCCGGCACTTTCACAAAATGGTGAAGGACGTATTTCGCCAACTATACCGGGTTGTCAAACGACGATCACCGTTATTGGAAAAGATGGAAAAGCACTGTTGCAAAACCATATCTTTAAAATCCCTAACGCAGAAGGTGCGGGTGAAGAGGGACAAAATGCCATTGATATGTCAGCCGTTCAGCCCCACACCATCTCTAAAGAGTCACGTACATGCGAGTCTTGTCATACCTCTGCAAAGGCACTAGGTCTAGGTATAGGCGGCGGCAAACTTAACGGTGACCCGAGTAAAGATACTATCGTTGACCTTATGACAGCAGATGGCCGTGTTCTTCCGACTAAAGTGGATCAACAGATCCCGCGTATTGCCAATTTGAAAAACGACTACTCCCGTTTTATAGATGAGAACGGCACCCAGTTACAGACGGTGGGACACCACTGGAAGCTTTCGGCTCCACTTAATGCCGAGCAGCGTTCCAAAACGGATCGCGAAGGGATGTGTCTTGCGTGTCACAAAAACATGCCTGACGGTGATCTTGCAGTGTCAGCATTGGTGCATATAACGAAGATGGCCGGTCTCGAGATCGATAAAAAAGAGCACGGCTCTATCTTAAACAAACTCTTACTTATCGGAGCTTGGCTGCAAGTCTTAGTTGGAGTTGTGCTTGGTAGTTATATCATATACAGATTATTTTTTAAACGTAAAAATTCAAGGAGATGGAAATGAGTAAACTAGTCTTTATCCTGGCATTGGCAGTAGGGCTATTTGCTAATGACATTATTCTTAAAAGTTCCAATAAAAGTGTTGAAGCAACAATGAATAAACTTCAAAACATCGTCAGTAAAAAAGGGTTTACTGTTTTTGCGGTTGTAGACCATCAAGCCGGTGCTACTAAAGTACGTATGAAATTGCCGCCTTCAAAAGAGATCATTTTTGGCAATCCAAAGATGGGGACAATGCTTATGCAAGAGAAGATGGAGGTCGGTCTAGACCTTCCTATCCGTATCCTTGTATTTGAAGATAAAGAACTCAATACTAAGATCGCATATAGAGACGGTGCCTGGTTGAATGCCGAGCACAATCTTACTAGTCAAAAACTGCTCAACAAGATGGATTTTATACTAGACAATATTACAACAGAGGCGGGACGTTAACAGTGAGTAGAATGACAAGCGAAGAGGCGTTAGACCTTATTCAAAATGCTGAGTTGTTAGAACTTGGCAAGATGGCATCCGCAAGAAAGAAAGAGTTGCACCCTGACGGGCTGACGACATTCATCGTTGATCGCAACATCAATTACACTAATGTCTGTTGGGTTGATTGTGGTTTTTGTGCTTTTTATCGCCATGCTAAAGCGGATGACGCGTATATATTAACGCATGATGAGATCGACCAAAAGATCGATGAACTCGTTGAAATAGGCGGGACACAGATCCTTTTTCAAGGAGGTGTTCACCCCAAACTTAAAATTGAGTTTTATGAAGAGCTTGTCGGACACATTCATGATAAGTATCCGCAGATCACAATTCATGCCTTCTCGGCTATCGAACTTGATTACATCGCAAAGATCTCTAAAATAACGATCAAAGAAGTGTTGGCGCGTCTTAAAGCTAAAGGACTTTCTTCGATTCCTGGTGCGGGTGCCGAAATACTGAGTGACCGTGTCCGTGATATTATTGCACCTAAAAAACATGACTCAGAAGTGTGGATCGATGTGCACCGTCAGGCTCATAAACTGGGTATTAAGTCCACAGCAACGATGATGTTCGGTACCGTTGAGACAGACGAAGAGATCATTGAACATTGGAACATGGTACGCAAGCTTCAAGATGAGACAGGCGGTTTCCGTGCTTTTATCATGTGGTCGTTCCAAGGACAGAACACACAGTTGATGAAAGAGCTTCCTGATATTAAAAAACCGTCCTCTAACCGCTACTTACGTCTACTTGCTGTCTCGCGTCTCTTTTTAGACAATGTCCCTAACATCCAAAGTTCATGGGTCACACAAGGGCCTTACATCGGCCAGATGGCACTGAAATACGGTGCCAACGATCTGGGCTCAACGATGATGGAAGAGAATGTCGTTCGAAGTGCGGGTGCCGGCTTCAGAATGGCTAAAGATGAGATGGTCCGTCTGATTGCCGATATCGGTGAGACACCGGCTATTCGTAACACAGCATATGACACCCTGCAGATATTTGCTTAGCATATCCAGATGATCATCAAAAATATTCTATTTTTACTACTATTAATTCAAGGAATCTCTATGGCTTCGAGTATAAACTATATTACTATCGAGGGTGTCAATGTTCCTCTTATCCATGAAGAAGATAACCGTCTTCCAATGGTCTCTATGCAGCTGGTCTTTAAACAAAGCGGTTCTATCGAAGATAAAAAGATACCGGGTCTGGCCAAGATGAGTGCGAAAATGATGAACGAAGGAACGTCCAAACTGGGGAGTATCGGTTTCGCAAAAGTGCTGGATGCGAAAGCAGTTCACTTAAGTGCTCATGCCGGTACAGAAACATTTGTCATTGAACTGTCCTCACTTAAAGAGTCTTTTGACTATGCGCTGGAAAAATTTGAAGATCTGTTAACAGACCCAAATTTAGATACAGAGACACTGGACAAGGTGAAAGCAGTCACAATAGGGGCTTTGAGCCGTAAAGAGAATGATTACGATTATGTGGCGGATAGAGCCTTAAAAGCAGAGTTGTTTGACGGTACTCTTCTGGAACACCCCTCTAATGGAACGGTTGATGATGTAAAAAGATTAACATCATATGACATCAAGCATTTCTTAAAAGAGCATCTTGTGCTTTCAAAAGCAGTGGTCGTAGTCGGTGGAGACATTTCAATGTCCGAAGCCAAAGAGAAAGCGACGGCACTTTTAAAAACACTTTCCAAAGGTGAAGAGAGTGTTCTGCCATATGTAGAGGTGGTTAAGAAGAGTGAGCGTACGGTACTTGAGCGTGACACTGAACAGGCCTATGTCTACTTTGGCTCTCCCTACAACATCAAAGTGGGTGATGAAGATGAGTACAAAGCACGTGTTGCGACCTACATTCTGGGTATGGGCGGTTTCGGCAGTCGCTTGATGGAAGAGATCCGTGTCAAACGCGGTCTGGCTTATTCTGCTTATGCCCGTGTCAATGCAGCCCGTTCTAATGTCTACTTTTCGGGTTACCTGCAGACAAAACTTGAGTCTCAAAAAGAGGCTGAAGAAACCGTAAAAGAGGTCATCTCTATTTTTGTAAAAGAGGGGGTAACGCAGGCTGAGCTTGACCAGGCCAGAAAGTTTCTGCTTGGTTCTGAACCGCTTCGCGTCGAGACTCTCTCTCAGCGTCTTTCCCGTACTTTTCAGGAGTACTACAAAGGCCAGGAACTGGGTTCCAGCCTTAAAGAGCTTGAGAAGATCAAAGTATTGGGACTTGATGATCTAAATGCCTATATCAAGAAGCATACGGAGATCAATGATCTTACTTTTGCTATTGTCACCAATAGTAAAACATAGCTCTTTTAATTGGTAGTTAATAAACCTTAATTGTAATTTTTCTTGAAAAAATGGGTTTGAAACTAAATTGATTTCTTGACTTTTATCGACTGCTCTTTCTTTTTTACACCGCAAAAAACGAAACCAAAAAGTTTCCACCTTTAAAAAGTCTGAATATAGATGGATTTACATTATTAGGTTTTCTTGCTTGAGCTGTTGATATTTCAGAAATCTATGAGGGTCATATTTTTGATTGTTTTTATAAAGAGAATAAGCTAAAAGTATCAGTTTTTTCATGACAGCGACTTGCGCGACAGTAGAGTGCTTTCCATTGCGTTTAAGATGTTCATAAAAGGTTTTGAGTTCTTGATTGAATGTTGTCGCACAAAGTACAGGCATAAAGAGCGTGCTCCTGATGATCTTGTTCCCTTGCTTGGAGATGTGACCTTTTTTATTGACGGAGCTGCCAGAAGTCTTAGTCACAGGGTCAAGTCCGCAAAGTGCCGTGAGTTTGTTACGAGAGATATCCGGGTAACGTAAAAAGAGGTAAAAGAGAGCGATACCGGCAACAGGTCCAACACCCTTGATAGATGTGATGTTCTCAAAGTCATTGTTATAGGCTTTATTCTGTTTGATGAACGTCAAGATTTTCTGTGTTATCTCTTTTTCTTCTGTTTCAAGACGCTTGATTTTAGAACGAAGGCGCTTGATAATAAAAGGATCTTCTTGATGAAGTAAAGATGCTTCTAAGTAGTTACTAAGAGCAGTAGTCTCTTTGACGATGCGACGAAGGTATTTGTAAAGAGACTGCAAGAAATGGGCATCTTCGTCAAGGTGAGGAACAGCAATATTTTTTTGTCTGGCAATAGCACCCATTTTATGCAATAGCCTTGCATCGATCTTATCACTTTTATTACGATTGTCTAAGCTCTTGGAAAAAGAGGCACTTTGAGAAGGCTTGACCTTGAAACAGTCAATAGAGTGCTGCATACTAAAACGATCTAGCAAAGTAGAGTAGCTTCCAGTGGGTTCATAGACAAAGATGAGTGATGGGTATTCATCTTGGTATTGTTTTTTTAGCACGGCATAGAGTTTCTTGAGTCCACCAGGACTATTCTCGAACTCTAGGTCTGTATGACTTTTAGGGATATATACTTGTAAAGTTGCTTTAGCAACATCGATTCCGATATACTTGTTCATAAGAACCTCCAATGAAAATCGGTAGAGTTCGTTAGAGCAAATGCTCGTTTGCTTGATCTTGCAGCTAAACCTAACCTATACTCGTACATACAGTCTAGAGGTAAACTCTGACTACGTTTCCACTCAGGATTTGGGTTTAGCTATTAAACTTTTTTACAGACTCAGTAAGACTGGTCTAGCTCTCGTCCAATATGCTAATCCTAACTCGTTCTACCGTTTGATAATAGTACCACCTGAGTGGTTATTTGTAGTATACGAGCTCTCCTATCGATGTGCATTGGGCAGCGTACAAAACACTAAAAAAGATCGGTGTAAACGGAGGATCCCTGGCTATAGTCTACAAGGGTAATGAAACAGCAAAAGATCTTCATACGCTGCTGCTCAAAAGCCGGGTCATTTGAGAGGTCAATAATGTTGACTCTAAGGATCCATTTCGTGACGCAAAGCTGGCCCAGTTCTTCTTTAACATGATGCAGGGTGCTGGGATGGAACCCGTGCATTACCTTAGTGAGGAGATAGAAGTTTGAAAAGAGATGGTCTGCGATTTAAAATAGCCGAACTCAGTGATATCGATGATGTATTGACACTGCATTACAGATACCAGGTAGACTCTATCCACGTAGACGATAAGAAAGACGGCTTTGTGACAACAGCATTTACCAAAGAGCAGTTAACCACTCTTATCAATGAAGAAAGCGGACTGTTTATCGCAAGAGATGACGAAAAGGTGGTTGCCTATGTCATGGCGGCGTCGTGGCACTTTTGGTCATCGTGGCCGATGTTCGCTCACATGATAATAGGCTTGGGTGATCTGGAGTATTTGGGTCAGAGGTTAAGTGTCGAGAACTCCTACCAGTATGGACCGGTCTGCATCGACAAAAGTGTCCGGGGAAGTGGGCTTCTGGAAGAGATATTTGATTTTTCCCGCGAACATATGGCAAAGCGGTTTCCTATTTTGGTCACCTTCATCAACAAAATCAACCCGCGCTCTTACGCAGCCCATACCCGAAAACTCGGGCTTGAGGTCATCCAGGAGTTCGAGTATAACAGTAACCGCTATTATGAACTGGTCTACGATACGGCTAAAAAACTTGAGAAATAGTGACTATAAATGAGGTGTCTCTGTATATTTGATATCAGGGCATCGGTAGACATTTCCTACATACACCGTCGATGTTGAATAATACGAAGATCTTGTTTCTATCTGCACAACATTGCCGCCGAGTGCATGCGCTTTGTTCCGTAGGTCATTACGTGCACCCTCTGTCAAATCATAGTTGGAGATAAACAAGTAGTTATAGAGTTTACCTTCGGCCCCGATGACTTCCCCAAGATAGGTACATTCGACACTGTTTGGCATGTTTTCAGATATCTGGACATTTGCGGCGTCCGGTTGAAGCATATTGGTCACACTACAGCCTGAAAAGGTAATGTAAATCGTGAGAAAGAGTCCTGTTTTTATTATTGATCTTCTTCGTATTTTAAAACTCATTTTCATCCCTTTTCGGGCGTGTCGCCCCAAACTTCTCGATCAAAATATCATCATATTTATTCGCCGCCTTTTTAAGACGCTGGAGGCCGATTTTACCCTCTTCAAAGGTGAGTGAGGAGTCGATGATGAGGTAGGAGAGGATGATGGTGTTTTCACTGATGGAGAAGTGCAGGTAGTTGAAGCTGCCGTTTTTGTTCAGAAGATAGTCATACATCGCTTCGATGTTATCTTTGGGCATATTACAGAGCCAGGCGTCGGCCATGATGATGCCGTTCTCATAAAAGATGATGTTGATGCGGGCGCTGCCTTCGTCAAACTTCCAGCTGCGCTGGCTCACTCGGGCGATGGTGACATCGACATTCATGGATGCCAGTATCTTTTCGATAAGGGCGACTGTCCCCGATGGGCGGTATCCAAGACGCCGCTGTTTTGCAACATCAAGTTTAACCCCGCAGCGGGGACAGAAGTCATTCTCTATATTCGCCTCTTCAATGAGGTTTTTACAGGAGAAACAGCGGATGATGTTGGTTGTATTGAGGGCATTGAAGGTGTCGAGCGCCTCACGGACATAGTAGTAGGGAAGGGCGAATCCGAGGTTTTGTGTGTTGAGCAAAATGAAGGTGTTGACTCCGATGACTTCGCCGTTGACATTAAGCACCGGACCGCCGCTGTTGCCGGGGTTGATGGCGGCATCGATCTGGAGGTACTCGATTTCGTTCTCCAAGCGGTCTGCTTTTGAGACGATCCCTTCTGTTGCAGAGTAGTTAAGGCCGTAAGGGTGGCCGACCGCTATGGCGATATCGCCGTCATGCACCGCCTCTGTCGCCAAGGTCAGGGGGTTGTCTATCTCGAGAGGCGGGAGTGCAATGAAGGCAAGGTCCACGACCTGGTCATCATAGATGACGGTTGCCTTTTGTCGTTTGATCTTTTTAGCGGAGATCACCACCTCTTTGAGGCCGCTGACCACATGGGAATTTGTGATGATAAGTTTGCCGATGACAAAACCGCTGCCGCTGCCGTAAGGGGTGTTGATCTGGATGATGTTGTTGATGTAGGTCTGCAGTATGGTCTGTGTATTCATCGTTCGGTATAGTTCAGGTTTTTCAGGTGTAGAAAAAAACTGTGACTGAACTCCTCCAGTGTGGTATAGTCGAGAGTCTTTCCAAAAGCTTTAAGATGGGTGAACTGCTCTTTATAAGGTCTTATTGCAGCATCAATACCCTTGACGATGGCATCTTTCTCAAAGCGCTTGCTCTCGGTATGGTACAAGGGCTTGTATCCGAGCGAAACAAAAAAATCACTGTTCTGGATCTCGACAAGCAGGTGTACAAGCGTCCGGTAGGAAGGGTGCAGGCCGTAGTTGTACAGGATGTATAGCGGAATGTAACGGTTGATGGTGGAGGCAACATGATCATAACGGTGCTGTCTGAACCAGCGGTACTTCTCAAGGGAACCCTCTATGAACTGGTTCAGCTCTTCTGAGGTGGTGTGCTCCATCGGTGAAAAGGTGTAGTGCGCCTTGTAAAATTGCGATGAGAACGCTGTGAACTCGAGTTTTTGCAAGGTTTGAATACAGACGAGCAGCTCATCGTTTTTCTGATCGACTAGACGTTCATCGTCCGTAAAATAGCTGTTGACCTTTTCAAAGATCTCCTGCATCATATCTTTATGCGGAACGAGCAGGTAGTCTATCTGAAAAAGGAGTCTCAAAAGGGTAAAAGAGACGGTGCTGATGTTGTCATTGGCCGGAAGCTGTGTCAACTCTTCTTGGCACTCTTCGATCCACTTTTGCATGGCGTCGTATTTGATCCGAAGCTCGTTCTCGTCAATCTTTTGAAGGTGCTCTACTTCTGTCAACCGTTCTTGCTTAAAGTGATAGTGCAGGTACTCTTTTTCATAGTCGGCGTTAAGGGCCAGTTCGCGGAGCGGGTAGAAGATCTTTTGGGGTGTCATCGTGGTGTTGTCAAGATAGAGCTTGAGCTCCAAAAAGTCACTGTGAGTATAGTAGCAGACATAGGTTAGCAGCTCGTTGCGTTCTAAAATGTGGCGTTTTACGGCAACATTCATCAGTGCCTTGCTGGTTATGACCGTGTTGGCCTGAAATGTCTTGTCAGTGATCACACCGTGTACAACGGCAGTTCCCTGATAAAGTACAAAGTGCAGCGCCTCCTCTTCATAGTGAATCCGTACATTCTCGTTAGACACACCGGCGTTGAAGTTCTCCAATGAACGGAGATAGTATTCAAAAGCTTCTACTTTTTTTCCTTCACGGAAAGCTTCTACGGCCTGGTTGAAAAGCTGATGCTCTTGGGGGTTGATCCGGGCATTAATATCGCGTCCAAAGTCATGAAGTATAGGCTCTGAAGTTTTTTTATAATGCAAGAGACGATAAAACCAGTCACCCATCCAAACTCCTTATTGCCATCTATACGATGAGTATAGAGTGCGACGCCTAAAAATAGTCTTTATTTTGGAAACTTTTGCATCAATGCTTTGAGAACTTTGTTAATATAATTTGTCTTCTCTTGGGGTGTTTTCATACTTTTAAGATAATCGACCGCAGTACCGCGCCAGATGATCTTGTTCTTTTGGGGAACAACAGCATCGACGATCAGTTTTCCCTCATCATAGGTGTAGGTACGTGTCTGGGGGATAGCGATTGTTTGGTAGCCGTAACCGTAGGAGTAAGGGTACATGTTGACATATTGGTAGTCGGTGTCGATACGTGTTTTGGACGTGACCCCGGTGTGGAAGAGGATGTAAAAGTCAGCACTCTCTTGGGTTGTTTCGGTGTACCCTTTGGCTTTGAGCTCATTTTGTAATGCGGCAATAATACGGTCGGCAGTCAAGGTGTCTTCACCTTCGAGCGTTTTATGGACGATCGCAAAGCTTTTTGGAGCGCTGATGTCAGCGTCAGGGTCATAGTCGGTTGCCACTTTCAGCGACGAACATCCGCCGATCAACAAGGCAAGAAAAAGAGCGAGAAAAATACGCATAAGAGTCCTTTGGCAGTCTCTTGATGTAGAGATCTGTTTATGTAGTAAAGTAGAGTATTGTAGCAATTTCTATAAAAACCATAGCTAAAAAAAACTCGGAGTAGTGTTGGTAGCGTTCCGAAACGTCCATAGCGATCGCCCTCATGATGACGGAGTCGAGCCAGTTGGGAATATTTCTGTTGTATTTACTCGGCGGCGATGTCGGAGGGTATTAAGGTCAAAGAGCAGGAAATTGCGGGTGAGATCAGTCACGATTAAGTGACGGAGAGAAATGGTAAGGTTGAGGTGAAAGAGAAGCAGGGGGTAAAGGATCTGACGTAAATATTCCTATATTTACATGGAAATGCGTACGAGAGTTTATGTCACCATCAACGCTCAATATACAATAGCCAACTGCCTCCTCTTAGTCTCTTACTCCGTTTGTCAGCTGTTTCTGGCCGTTGACATTTCAGGCGAGAAAAAACTAACTGTATTTTTACCCGAGCTTTTGGCGGCATACATTGCCGTGTCGGCATTCTTGATCAACTCAACGGATGTCTCTCCGTCAGCGGGGAAGATGGCAATGCCGATGGATGTCCCTATCTGGTGCACTTCACCGCGAATCTCAATAGGCTCATTAATGGAGTTGAGAACACGGTTGGCAACATACATAACCCCTTCTTTGCTCTTCGGATTGTTAAGCATAAAGATGAACTCGTCACCGCCTATGCGGGCCACAGTATCTGATTGTCGCACCAGTGTCAGGAGTCTTTCGGCGACCACCTTTAAGAGGTCGTCTCCGATGTTGTGGCCAAACTGGTCGTTGACGAGCTTAAACCCGTCAAGGTCGAGGAACATCAGCGCCAGGTTCCCCTCCTGACGCTTGGAATGGATGATCTTTTGTTCCAGTCGCTCCATCAGCAAGGTGCGATTTGGCAAGTCGGTCAAGGCATCGTGAAAAGCCAGGTGCGTTAAGTGTGTATCTTTACGCCAACGATCAGTAATATCGCTAAATATCGATACATAGCGAACAGGTTCGCCGTCCGCGTCGTGAACCATGCTGATATTCAGGCGTTCCAGGAAAACATCCCCGTCTTTACGACGGTTCCATATCTCGCCACTCCATTGGCCTTTGGTGTTTATATCTTCCCACATAGAGGCATAGAATTCCGGGTCGTGCCGGTTGGATTTAAGGATGCGAGGGGTCTCTCCGACAGCTTCCTCAGCTGTATAGCCGGTTATTTCGATAAAGGCCGGGTTAACCGACAAGATGATCCCTTGGGCATCGGTGATCACGACACCATCTACCGTGTTGTCAAAGACGTACGCGGCCAGTTGAAGTTGCGCCTGCGTCTCCTTTAGCTCCGTCACCTCGCTGGCCTGAATCGCAAATCCTTTGACACTGCCATCGGCATCGAAATCGGGGATATAATGGCCGAGGATATGACCTACGCTGCCATTGGCTTTGTTTAGAGTCCGCTCAAAGCGTTGCGACTCGCCTGCCAGGACTCCGTGAATATGGGGTTCATTGAGGGTAAACAGGTTCTCGCCCGTCAGTTCCTTAAACGTGATACCGATTATCTCCTCGGGCTGCTTGTCGAACCACTCACGGTAGGCATTGTTAGCAAATCGGCAGCGCAAGTCTCTATCCCAATAGCCGATCATGTTGGGCATGTAATCAATGATGGATCCGATGAATTGCCCATGTTGGGCAGTGGCCTGTGAGCGTGATTCGGTCTGCTCGAGTCTCTTTTGAATGCGGTGCATGGCTTCGGCAAGGTAGGAGATTAGCGCACATATGATGGCGAAAAGGGCCATCTCCAGAAGGTCAAAGCCATTCTCAATAAAAGGGCGGGCAACCAATAGCGGCCAGATGAATAGGACCGTGAGACAGGCAAGCACGGTGGCCATCAATCCGCCGTAAAGTCCAGCATAGAGGGCAACAGCAATCACTGCAGGATAGAATGTCAGCCAGGGAAGTTCCGACTCAAGCGCTTGTAGCGGCCATACCCTCAGGCCAGCGGCCAAGGTTACAAGCAGGAGTGCAGCGAGAAAATGTTTGAGATTTAGAAGAGCGTATGGAGTACGACGGCTTACCATCTCCAGACCCATGACATCTTCTCAACGCCGTTGACACTAAAGCGGCTGAAAACATTTTTATACCATACGGTTGATTCAGGCTTGTTGACAAAAACTTCGAGCATTCTGTCGTCGTAATCGTGTTGATTGTTGTCAGTAGGTACCATTCATAATCCTGTTAACAAATATGAAAAACTATACCGTATTGATTATTAAAGCTTATATTTTAAACACGAAAAATATCTAAATAGCGAATTAGTTTAACTCACTTTTTTGCACAACAATCTTTGTACTTTTTACCACTGCCGCAAGGACATGGCTCGTTGCGTTCGATCTTTGACTTATAGATGACCCCGTCGCGGTAGTACCATTTGCCATCTTCAAAGACAAAGTGACTGTTTTCATGCATGACATGAATTTTTTCATTAAAGTCTCTATAGTAGGCTTTAAACTCGACCTCATCTTTTGTGGAGTCGATGACATCAAGCTGTAGCCACTCCACGCTGTCAAACTCACGCTCAAGCAGTTTGACCTCTTTATCGTTAATGACCTGTCGATAGTTGGTCTCTAAGATATATTGGGCATTTCTGAGCACAAACGCCGTATATCTTGAACGCATTAAGTACTCAACGTTCGGCACTTTTTTGCCCTCTTCAATGTAAAGCTTACAACACGACTCATATGTTTTTCCAGAACCACACGGACAGATCATTTTACCCCTTTTTTTCATCTCCAAGTAGCTCTTGGAATGCATGCATAAATGGTTAATTTTTTTTCAATTATGATTATACCCGTTAAGGCCTCATAGTCTCCGGCGCTGCTGTATGGCCAATATCATGTTTTATCTTGTTGTCAAGACTTTTTATAGCCCTACAGTTGATAAAACAATAGGATTGAATTGGTGTGAGAGCAAGAAGTAAACGTACCACTTTTTCTATCCTTGTTTAATACATTAGTCACGACCATGGAAAAAAGTTTGGACATTTTATAAAAAACTGAGAAAACAGAATATAGAATAAGACTTTAGTATAAGTAAAATGTATAGTATACTATACATATGATGTGTCAAGAAGGAGTCATAATGATCCGTACAGGGCAATCTCGCTCAACAGCGGTGTTAGAAGCTGTTAAAGAGTTTTATACATCTGTAGTGCAAGCGGAGATGGAACTGGTCATCTTTTTTTGCTCTAACGAATTCGACCTTGACGTACTGGCAGAGGAGATGAACCGCCTCTTCGCCGGAGTGAAAGTCATCGGTTGTACCACAGCCGGAGAAATTGGACCGGTCGGTTATATAAACCATAGTATTTCGGGAGCAAGTCTTCCGTCTGAGAGTTGTGTTGCCGTTATGGGACTGTTGGAAGATTTAAACGAATTCACGATCTCCCGTACACATGAGTTCGCGCAAACGCTGCTGCAGCAACTGGAGAACAAGGTCCCGGACGCACCTTCTGAAGAGTGCTTTGCTCTAATGCTGATTGACGGTTTGTCAGTACGGGAAGAACCTGTGTCCCATGCATTGCAGCACTCTTTGGGGTCGATACCTCTGTTTGGCGGCTCGGCAGGGGACGGCTTGAAATTTTCAGAAACCTTTGTATACTATAAAGGCAGGTTCCATTCTGACAGTACTGTCGTGGTTCTCATCGCCACTTCTTTACCTTTCAAAATATTCAAAACACAACATTTTGTCTCTACCGAAGAGCGGCTTGTCGTTACAGAAGCCAATATCAAAGAGCGCATTGTCAAAGAGATAAATGGTCTTCCTGCAGCCGAAGAGTATGCCAGACTGCTAGGTATCAGCATGCAAGAACTCGATCCTATGCATTTTGCTTCATCCCCCATTGTAGTGATGATCGACGGGACAGATTATGTACGTTCTATTCAGAAAGCCAATCCGGATGGCAGCCTCACATTTTTTTGCGCCATTGAAGAGGGCTTGGTGCTCAGAGTCGCGCATGGTGTAAATCTTATCTCAAATCTGGAACAAACATTTGAGAAGATTCATGATGATATAGGAGAACCGCAGCTCGTCATTGGCTGTGACTGTATCTTGCGCAATCAGGAAATGACACAAAATAATCAGAAAAGTCGCGTTGGGGAAATTTTTAAGAACAACAACACCATCGGCTTCAGCAGCTACGGTGAGCAATTTCACGGTGTCCATGTCAACCAGACCCTCACCGGAATCGCTATTGGAAGGTCTTCGGAGGAAAATGATGGCGTCTAGTCCCGATGTGCAAACGTTGCAAAATGAGATCGTACGGCTAAACAAGATGGTTCAGGCATTGATGAACCGTGCTGAACGCAGTGCTACTTTTCAAGGGTCGGACTTCAACCTGTTTCAGACTGCAATCACCCTTGAAGATGAAGTGCACCGCCGTACCAAGGAGCTGAACGCATCTTTACTGCAAAACGAGAAGATGACCCGTGCTTTGCGTGAAAGTGAAAATCGCAGTCGTTTGCTCATCGAAAACACCCCTATGGGCATTTATGAAATAGACCATAAAGGTAAAATTGTTTCTATTAATCAGGCGGGACTTCTCCTGCAAGGATTTAAAGATGAGTCGGATCTAAAAGGTTTATCATACCTGGATACGATCGGCGAAAACGACCTGGAAACGATAGAGGAGTTGCTTAACAACGCATTTGCCGGTGCCGGTAGCAATTTTGAGTATAAATGTGTTAGGTCGGACCGGATATTCAAGTCCTATTTAATCCCGATACAAGAGAGTGATGGACCCATAGAAAATGTGATGGGCATCATGGAAGATATCACCGAACGTAAAATATCTGAAGAACAGATACGTATGCTAGCTTTTTATGATGCGTTGACACGACTGCCAAACCGCCGCTTGTTTAATGAACGTTTAGAACATGCTATGATAGTCAGTAAACGAAGTGGAAACTACGGTACGGTCATGTATATGGATCTAGATAATTTTAAACCGCTCAATGATACACATGGACATGGTGTGGGCGATCTGCTCCTTATTGAAGTGGGACGACGTCTCACCCGCTGTGTACGCGAAATGGATACTGTTTCCCGTTTTGGCGGTGATGAATTTGTTGTCATGCTCACGGAGCTTAATTCTGACCATGGATCTTCCCAGGTACAAGCCGGTGTCGTCGCCGAAAAGATCCGTGCCTCACTGGAAGAACCTTTTGTATTGATACATGAGAACAATGAGGGTAAAGAGATTATAATAGAGCATTTTTGTACAGCAAGTATCGGTGTCTCGATGTTCATTAATCATGATTTTACCTCTGAAGTGATCTTAAAACGCGCAGATGCAGCGATGTACCAATCCAAAGATAACGGGCGTAACAGAGTCTCTTTTTACGCTTAAATTCCTAATATCAGATACAACTATATGCAAATGCGGTGTCATCTCACAAAATCCTATTATCCACGGCTGAGGTGGGCGTTATCTTTTCGTAAAATATGACTAATTGTTACTTTCGTCAAACCCAACACTTTATCAACAGCATTTTGTGAATATCCAAATAGTACTAACCTGACCTCTTGACTTCGTAATTCATGTGTCCATTCTTTGTTGATTAGCATATACGCTATACAATGAAATAGTGATACTAAGAAACTGCAGCGTTGTAGCCAATTTTTACAAAGCATCTTTAGAGGTGCTCTTTATTTAAATAGGAGTGATCTATGTCAAAAAATATATCGGACCATTTAGTAGAAATGCTTGTAGAAGCAGGTGTAAAGAGAGTTTATGGGGTAACAGGTGACAGTCTTAATCCGGTAAATGACGCTGTACGAAGAGATGGCAGACTCCAATGGATACATGTCAGACATGAAGAAGCCGGAGCCTATGCGGCTTCCATGGAAGCTGAGCTCAACGGCATCGGCTGCTGCATGGGAAGTAGCGGACCCGGGCATGTGCATTTGGTCAATGGGCTATATGATGCCAACAAATCTGAAAACCCTGTGATTGCTATTGCCTCAACCATTCATACCGAAAAAATGGGTCTGGACAACTTTCAAGAGACAAGACCCGAATCTTTATTTCAGGATTGTTCGAAATATGTCTTTCAAGCCAATACACCTAAACAAGCCATCAATGGCATACAAACTGCAATTCAGCATGCCATAAGCCAGAAGGGGGTTGCTGTTCTTGGGCTTCCGGGCGATGTGGCTGCAGCCGAAATGGAGTCTGTGCACTCTTCCAATAAAAACTTCTATACACAACCAACAATAATTCCAGATCATAAAGATCTGCTTGAACTTGCAGATATCATCAACTCCCATGAAAAAGTGATGCTGTTTTGCGGACATGGGTGTCGTTATGCAGTCGATGAAGTCATGCAGCTGGCACAAATGCTTAAGTCGCCTTTGGGTTATAGTTTTAGAGGAAAAATATTTTTTGAACGTAAAGAAAATCCCTATGCCGTTGGATTAAATGGACTTTTGGGCAGCAAAGCAGGTTTTGAAGCCATGCACGAAGCCGATCTCCTTTTGATGTTGGGTACAGATTTTCCTTACAGTGAGTTCCTTCCCGAAAAATGTACAATAATTCAAATTGACACGAAGCCTGAAAAATTAGGGCGTAAAGCTAAAGTTGACTACGGTTACTGTGGCGATATAAAACCAACGCTGCAAGAGCTGATGCCACTGGTTGAAGCAAAAACTTCTACTGATTACCTTGACAAAATGCGTTCCCTGCATCAAGAAATTGAAACTATATATGACAGTTATGTAGAAGAAAAGGGATCCGAAAAAAACATCCACCCCGAATATGTTGCCTATTTGGTGAATAAATTGGCAGATGACGATGCAATATTTACGGTTGATACAGGGATGAGTGCCGTATGGGCTGCACGCTACCTGAAAGCAGGCAAGAACCGCTACCTGACCGGGTCGTTCAACCATGGGTCGATGGCGAATGCGATGCCAATGGCCATTGGAGCTGGCCTGTCACATCCTCATCGACAAACAATTGCTTTTTGCGGTGACGGCGGTATTTCCATGCTTTTGGGCGATTTGATGACGATCAGCCAATATCAGATCCCTGTCAAGATCATCATTTTTAATAATCGGACTCTGGGCATGGTAAAACTTGAAATGCGGGTTCAAGGCTATGTGAATTGGCAAACCGACATGGTAAATCCTGACTTTGTAAAACTGGCGGAATCCATGAACATTGCAGCATGGGAAGCCAAAGAATCCAAAGATGTGGAACAAGCGCTTATCAATGGATTTAAACATAAGGGCCCTGCGATCATCAATATTTTCACAGACCCTAATGCTCTGGCAATGCCGCCTTCCATAACGTTTGACCAAATGAAAGGCTATGCGCAATCCATGGCAAAATTAATGCTAAATGGAAAATTTGCAGACATCGTAGATACAACCAAGAGTGATCTGAAATACTTACGAGAGTTATTGTAATACACAATGAAGAAAGCTATTAGATTTACAATAATGGCACTACTGACTTTTGCCATACTTACAGGCGTGTTTATATGGCCTTTGCCTGGTATTACCGCTCTTGCAACCTTGCTCACATTAATTGGATTTTATGACTTATTTCAGTAAAAACATACGATTCTTAGGAACTTTCCTTTTATTGGGCATATGCGCTATTTATTGGTAATGAATGGCCCGGAGCTTCATCAATATTTTGTGGAATCAGATACCGATGGCAAACCCATTAATAGAAATCATCGCAATTACATATACGAACGAGCCAAAGAACAGAGCGAAACACACCCCTTTGGTACAGAGCTCAATATAGATGATGATAATTATAAATGGATGCAACACAGCATCTATCCTGCCCAAAAAATGGAAACACCGCCAAGAGTTGTTATTGGCGGAAAAGATTGCCGACAACCTTACAGTGCGAGTCTTTTCAATATTTCAGCCATGAGTTATGGTGCTTTGAGTAAAAATGCAATTACAGCGCTGAACCTCGGTGCAAAAGCAGGTAACTTTTTTCACGATACGGGGGAAGGGGGCATTTCGGAGTACCACCTGCAAGGCGGAGATCTAGTGTGGGAGATCGGTACAGGCTATTTCGGATGCCGGAGAGCTGATGGCAATTTTGATGCAGAAAAATTCAAAGAAAAAGCGAATTTGGAGCAAGTGAAAATGATTGAAATAAAAATTTCACAAGGCGCCAAACCTGGACACGGCGGTGTACTTCCCGCAGCTAAGAATGACGAGGAGATAGCTGAAATAAGGGGAGTGTCACCCCATACCGATATACTCTCTCCTCCAGGGCACTCGACTTTTAAAGATGCCAAGGGACTTTTGGAATATGTTGGAGAGTTGAGAGAACTGTCTGGTTTTAAGCCTGTCGGATTCAAACTGGCGATAGGCAGCAAACAAGAGTTCATTGATATATGCGAGATGATGGTGACAACCAATATAAAACCGGATTTCATAACCGTAGATGGTGCCGAAGGGGGTACGGGTGCCGCTCCCATAGATTTTTCAAACTATGTTGGTATGCCTTGGGAAGAAGCGCTGATATTTGTTGTGGACACACTCAACCAATATAACCTCAAAAAAGAGATTAAAGTTATAACTGCCACCAAGATCTTTACAGCTTTTGATATTTTTAAAGCCCTTTGTATTGGGGCGGATGTTTGCAACTCCGCTCGAGGCATGATGCTTGCCTTGGGGTGCATTCAATCCCTGAAGTGCAATACCAATGAATGCCCGACCGGAGTAGCCACAAATAACCCAAAACTTATTAGAGGTTTAGTGGTATCTGAAAAATGGAAAAGAGTCCAAAATTACCACAAAAACATCTTGGAAGATTTTTGGGAATTATTGGCAGCATCGGGCTGTAATTCACCAGAAGAGATGAATAGAAGTTTAATTTTCAAGAAAGTGAACAAAGAATCGATCTCATATGCGGAGTAGTATGAAACAATACAGATTGAGAAATTTAGGTTTATTGACCGTTACGTATATAGGTATTCAAGCCCTTAAGACTTTTATAGGGGATTTGCCAAGCCATTAGGTTGACCAGCCAGCTTGGGGGATAACCTCCCGGGTCTCCAAGCAGAGTGAGTGTGACCCGAGTTTGAAGATCTTGTGTCTCTTCCAGTACAAATTCAGCATAAAGATTATTGAACCAAACCCCTCTGTTTTTACTTTCATACTTCTTGATAGAACGCAGGGTGATGACCTGCCTGTCTGCATACTCTGTTTTTTGTATTTCTGCCCAGACCTGACGTTGGTCAAGTGGCCATGGCGGCTGCATTAGAAGATAGACTTGTTTATCTATGCTGTCTGCTTGTATACAATCTGCCAACCAAGAAGGATAGGTCTGTGGGTTCATAATGATATTAGAGATGACTTCAGAAGAGTAAGGCATCTGTGTCTGGGCTTTAAACTGGACAAACTCGAACTTTTTATCATACTTCTTATAGATCTTGATTCCGTCTATCTCTTTGTACTCCTGCCAAGAAAAAAGTAGTACAGGAAGAAGCAACAAAAGTAACTTATGCACCTGAAAGCCTTTTAATGATCATCTTTTTTCCTTCAAGCATGACACGCTTATGGCTGTACTGTATAAGACGTTTTCCGTAGGGAAGGGAGGAAACAAACATAAGCAGAAAATGGTGTGTACGCAGATGCAGGTGAAGTGTTGATGAGGTTTCATTTCCATTTTCACGCAGTATCCATCTTCCCTGTCCTGAAAAGTCACCTCCAACTTCAAAGGAGGCATAAGACGGTTTTTGTAATCTTGAGATCTTAATATAAAAATGCAGGTGCAAGATATAAAAAAGAGTGAAATAACAGTCGATCTTAGAATGTTGACTGATCTCTCCTTGGGTATGTATCTGCACACTGGTGACATGCTTCCATAACTCGGGCCAAGCCGTCACATTTAAGACGGTGTCCCAAATCTTTGAGCGTGAATATATAAAGGAATCTTTGTCAACAAATGTGAAATATTTCATGCAGTATTGTAACCTTATATTTTGTGTTTTAAAGAAACACCAGGATAATACTCTCAAATGAAGAAGGGGTGTTTGAGGGTGAAAAATGCTCATAAAAAGTGGACTATGCCTATAAGAGCCTGGAGTTTGACAATCTTTCAGTTAGCCATCACTTTGAGGAAAGGCGTGTTGACGCTTTAGATTGACATGTGTAAAATGCCATTGGCTGGCATTTTTATGATACAGCTTTAGGAATTATATTTTCTGGAGGCACGAACAAGATAAGATTTTTTAACGCTTTATCTAGTTCATCCTCTTCAAAAGGATAAAGAAATATATGCTCACTCTTTGTTATAACGGCAATAACCAAAGAATCTTCTGCATTTTTTCGTATAGCATCTTCGTAAGTAAACTCTTCAGACAACAACGTTGTCTGAAATTTCCACCCTTCATTAAAATGACTGATAAAATCACTATAAAACAGTTCTGAGCCAAAAAGAGAATCTCCTCTCACTGCTTCACTTGGTAATTTATTTTCATTTTCATTTACTTGCTTCCAACCTATTTCATAAACATTATTATGGCCAAGTTCTGGGGCAAAGTGTGAGCATACTAACGTATTGTAGGATTTATTTGGTGTTAAAGCGAGGAGTTTGGTAATGTGTGAAATTTCTAAGACCTCTTCGGTTCTCTCTGCTAAAATTTCTCCGTAAAAAGTAGGGATATTTTGCATTCTGGCTGGTTTTAATTTTTCCCATATTTTATCGACTACCAATCCTGGAATTTCATTCTTTTGTAATTCACTCGCTAGTGCAATACTCCAAGCTGATGCACCGATTAGCATCAGTCCATCGGGATGACTGGATGCCAAACCTAGTTTTTTTGCCAACCAGCCAATACTTAAGCCATGCAAAATAACAGTGAGAATAATTAATGTAAAAACTAACGGAAGTAATAACTCAGCACCGGCATAGCCCTTTTCTATAAGTTGAGGACTAAACAAACCCGCAACGGCTGCTGCGACAATACCTCTTGGAGCAATCCAGGCTATCAATAGTCGCTCATGCCAGTCAATATCGGTTCTGATTGTAGATAAATAAATAGTCAATGGTCTAAACACAAAGATTATTAAAAACAGAAGTAACCAACTTTGCCAACCTAATCGTTGTAATATTTCCGGTTCTATCTCTGCTGTCAATATTATAAATATAGATGAAACCAGGAGTATTGTCACATACTCTTTAAAGCGTCTTAATTCACCTAATGAGTTTAATTTTTGGTTGGCAAGCGTTATTCCCAATATAGTCGTCGCCATAAGTCCAGCTTCAGTCTGCACAAGGTTTGCCAAGGAATAAACAAGAAAAACAGTGATTAAAATGATAGGTGATTTTAAATGTTCAGGAACTTTTCCCTTTTTAAAAGCTTCTGCAACAATAAAACCAACACCGACACCAAGCATCAAGGATACGACAAGACTTAATCCCAGTCCCATAACTATGTTAATGACCAAAGTCTCGCTTTGCGATAGCATATAATAGCCATAGATCAATACCACAAGTAAAGCACCAACAGGATCATTTATAATCCCTTCCCACCGTAATAGAGCTGCCGGTCGTCTATTTAAGTTGGCTTGCTTTAATAGCGGTACAATTACTGTAGGCCCGGTTACGATGATAATAGCGCCAAATATTAATGCTACAGGCATAGAGAGACCTACTAAGTAGTATGAACCTATTGCTCCAAGTGAAAAGGTGGCTGCAACATTCCAAGTTATTAAGCGGTTTATGACTTGTGCATTTTGTTTAAATTCATGCCATTTTAAATTTAACCCGCCTTCAAATAAAATTATTGCAACACTGAGCGAAACGATAGGATGTAGCATATCTCCAAAATCTTCTTTTGGATTAATCCATCCGGTTAGGGGTCCCATAATAAACCCTGCGATTATCAAGAGTATTAATGCCGGTATTTTGAAACGCCAGCCTATCCATTGCAAAGCAATACCAACGATAAGTATTGATGCCATAATCTCCGTGAGATGTTGATGTTGCATTTATTTTCCTTGCTCGGTTAATCTTTCATTGAGAGTATTAGATTTTAGATATTCAAATAAACTTCTGCCATACTTGAAACACCAAGACAACTATAGATGTTATAAAACCAAAGAGTCACATCCAGCGAGAAAATGAAATTTTCTACTTGGTATCTCTATTTTCTCTCCCTGTTAATGAGCCAAGAGAGAGGTTTACTATGGAAAAAATTATCAATATAATAAAGCTTACCCAACCCGGACTTAGAACTCTTTACCAAATCGGTCGATCCTCGAGCAGCCCGGAAAACTCGATGCCGGTGAGTTTGGCCATTTCCGAGTGCCAGGTTTCGAGGTCTTGTTTTGAGAACTGATTGAGGTGGTTATGGCCACACCCTCGCGCCATCACCTGCATCAGCTAGTTGGCGGAATCAAAGAATCGGGCAACTCTCTGCGCTGCCGCATCGACGTCGACAAGTTTTCTCAGTTCGGGATTCTGGGTGGCAATTCCGGCCGGACACATGTTTGTATGACAGATCCGGGCTCCGATACAGCCGACCGCCTGAATTGAAGCATTCGCCAACGCAATCCCATCCGCACCCAGAGCTAACGCTTTCACGAAGTCAGCGGGTGTCCGCAATCCTCCTGTGATGATCAGTGTAACATCGCCACTTCCCCCGCAGCGATCCAGATGGTGCCTCGCCCGAGCCAGCGCGGGGATTGTCGGCACCGATATATTGTCCCGGAAAAGCAGAGGTGCCGCGCCGGTGCCGCCGCCCCGACCGTCGAGGATGATGTAGTCAGCCGAAGCCTCCAACGCAAAGTCGATGGTCTGTTCCAGCCGGTTGGCAGAGATCTTGAACCCGATTGGGATTCCTCCACTGATCTCACGCACCCGATTCGCGAAGTTCCGGAAGTCGGCGACACTCGACATATCTGTAAACGTCGGCGGCGACTTGGAGGCTGTCCACGGCTCAATCCCACGGATTTTGGCGATCTTTTCCGTCACCTTGCTGGCGGGCAGATGTCCACCGGTTCCTGTCTTCGCAGCTTGTCCGCTTTTGAAGTGAAAAGACTGCACCTTGCGGAGCTGCTCCTCGTGAAAGCCATGCTTCCCGGAGCCAAGCTCATAGAGATAGCGACTGTTGGCCGCTTGCTCCTCAGGCAGCATACCGCCTTCTCCGGAACAGATACCGGTTTGGGCCAACTCGGCCCCTTTAGAGAGAGCGACCTTCGTCTCCTGCGAAAGCGCTCCGAAACTCATGTCGGACACAAAGATCGGCATGCTCAGGCGAAGAGGCTTTCGGGCCTTCGGACCAATTATGAGCTCCGTGCCGACCTCTGCGTCCTGCGCCAGCGGTGCAGGATTGAGCTGCGCGGTCATGATCTGAATATGATCCCAGGTCGGCAGCTCCGTCCGCGGCGGTCCCATTGCGCCTATCGGCCCTTCAGCCCCGACTCCATCCTCTCCTGGGATTCCTATCCGCGCCAAGTTGTGAATGACAGCCACGTGTGGCTCCAGTGGCGTCGATTTGGCCGACTGAGCCTCGGTCTTTGGTTTGTAATCCCCTTCGCCGTGCTTCCAAACCTCGTCATGGGTTCCGTCGCAAAAAGGTTTCATCTTTGAGGCACCGCACCGGCAAAGCGCGTAGTGCTCGCGTGACGCACCTTCACCCCACTCACTGTTTCGCAATTCAATTCCTCCCTCAATTTCAAGGGGGCCATCCTTCCTTATCCGTATCTTCTGGGGACGACCCGCTTTCGGGTCTCGATGCTCAGTTGTCCCCCTGGCATAGCTGAGTGTCCCGGAAGGACATTTCAAAATCTTCTCGATCAGCTCTTCGTCGGTGAATCCGCTGTTCTTCGTCTTTGGTCGCCACTTGTCCGGCTTTCCTCTTGGACAGTAGCCCGCATGCGAACAGATCGCAACGTTCTCGTAGATTGTGATGGGGTCACCGGAAAAAACCAGACGTTCGTCATCCTCGTTCTCACCGCGTTCGTCCGTGAAACCGCAAGCTGCGTGTGTACCATCGCAGAACGGTTTGTTCTTTGACTGGCCACAGCGACAAAGCGCCATCTCTTGTGTGGTCTCGATTTGGCCGTAGTCACCCTCGAACGTATTGAGGCCTTCTATTCGGAGTGGCCCGTCTTTGAGTGGCGTGATCGTGGTACGGTTTTTATTTGTCATATTGAATCTCTTTTCGTGGGGCGTGTCAAAAATAAGGGTCTGCAATAACGATAACCTCTTTTTTATAGATTATTGCTGAGTCAGCACATCATGGCGAATAACATGTAGAAGACCGAGATCGAAAGAAATGCATGCATTAAAACAGCGAGCCAGATAACCCAGTCGTTGTAGCCGCCTACTGGACGCATGGTTTCGATGCGCTTTTGTTCGTCTGTTACCTTGGATTCGATCTCTGCTTTCTTGTTTTTTTTTAGGAGAAGCTTGTTCGTTTCTGAGGGCTATAGTATGCATTTTCGTGTCAAACGTGTAACTAACATCGGCTATACTTGAAACACCTAATATTGTTGGGTCAGCTCTTATTTGTTCGGAGGATAACAAAATGTTAAAGATAATATCTAATCTCCCAGATAATGTATTGGGATTTAGGCGAGCGGAAGGCTTACTGGCAAAGACTACGAAGATGTATTGATTCCAGCTGTAGAAGCTAAACTCAAATCATTCCCTAAAGTTCGACTTCTATACCATCTTGGTCCTGATTTTGACGGGTATGACTTAGAGGCTATGTGGGATGATACAAAAGTTGGTCTCTCGCACTGGACAGCTTGGGAGAAAATAGCCGTAGTCACTGACACCAAATGGATGCAAAATGCCGTAAAAGTCTTTGGATTTGCTATACCAGGAGAGG
>JAQIBF010000082.1 GCA_027859195.1 Helicobacteraceae bacterium | reverse complement strand
ACACAGATCTGAAAAATAGTCATTCTGAACTTGATTCAGGATCCAGCTCTTTATGACAATGACAATGACATTGTCATCTGCATCTAAGATGCAGTGGATCCCAAATCAAGTTTGGGATGACACAGTATAGAAAGCGGACCACGATACAAACCGCGGCACTTTCAGCGCAAGGCTTCGGCTGCGACACAGATCTGAAAAATAGTCATTCTGAACTTGATTCAGGATCCAGCTCTTTATGACAATGACATTGTCATCTGCATCCAAGATACAGTGGATCCCAAATCAAGTTTGGGATGACGCAGTATAGAATGTGGACCACGATACAATTTCAGCGCAAGGCTTTGGTTGCTTCACTGATGCTTTGGATGTCGACAATAGTTTTGATTCTAAAAAGCAAAGCAGTAAGCTTTTACGATACAGACTTTAGTTCTGTCCTGCATAGAGTTTTAGATCTTTATCCTTCACTAATCCCATGTAGCAAATTTTACCATTTCCTTTTTAAAAGGAAATAAAATCTGACATATTTCTTAATATAGCCCCTAAACTATTGAACTATTGTCACAATTTCGGTACAATCCCGCTCTCTACAAATAGTCAGGCTAGATCTGACGAGTTCTTTATGAGGAAATAATATGGAAAAAATTCGTTTGAAACTAAGAGCTTACGATCATCGTGTACTCGATCGTTCAGTAAGTTCAATTGTTGAAGCAGTAAAGCGTACAGGTGCGGAAATCCGTGGCCCAATCCCTTTGCCAACTAAGATTCGTAAATACACTGTTCTTAAATCAGTACACGTAAACAAAGATTCACGTGAGCAATTTGAGATCCGTATGCACGCACGTTTAATCGACATCGTTTCTGCTACGCCAGAGACTGTTGATTCACTAATGAAACTAGATCTTGCACCGGAAGTGGACGTTGAAGTCCGCTCTATGGACAAGTAAGGAGCTAATGATGGAATATATTGTAGAAAAAATCGGTATGAGCCGTACAATTACTGTCCCTTCATCTCCTGTTACTCTTTTAAAACTAAAAGAAGTAAAAGTATGTGAAGTTAATGATGGCGTTGCGATCGTCTCTTATAACGATGGTAAAAAGTCTAATAAAGCAGTCGAAGGTCAGCAAAAGAAGTATTCTCTTTCTGCTGAATTCAACCGTTTCGCAACAATGACTGTTGCCAACACTGAAGCCGGTGACCTAGATTTAGCACCACTTGCTGAAGCTAAGATCATCAAATCGTCTTTTATTACTAAAGGTCGTGGTTTTACTGGTGTTGTTAAACGTTGGAACTTCGGTGGTGGTCCAGGTTCACACGGACACCGTTTTCACCGTACAGGTGGATCTATCGGTAATGCCGAGTGGCCAGGTCGCGTTCAAAAAGGTCGTAAGATGGCAGGACAGCACGGTAATTCATTGAATACCGTGAAGAATGAAATCATCTCTTTTGACGCTGAAAACGGTGTTGTCGTTGTTAAAGGTGCTGTTTCAGGACCAAATGGTGCACTAGGTCGTATAAAGGTAGTTAAATAATGAGCGCAATTGTTCTTAATAATAAATTCGCAAAAGATTCTGAGCTAGCGCTTCCAGAAAACTTTTCGGGTCACAACCCACACAACCTTTACCTGTACGTTAAGTCGTACCAAGCAGGTATCCGTGCCAACACTGCGTCTACTAAGACGCGTGCTGAAGTACGCGGTGGTGGTAAAAAACCATGGGCTCAGAAGGGTCGTGGTGGTGCTCGTGCCGGTTCTACTCGTTCTCCTGTATGGGTAGGCGGTGGTCAAGTTTTCGGTCCAAAATCGAACCGTAACTATGATCTTAAAGTAAACAAAAAACAGAAACGTATTGCATTAGAGTTCGCTCTAAATGAACTTTCTGAAGCTGGCAAGCTTTTCATTGTTGATAACATTGAAGTGGCTTCTGGTAAAACTAAAGATGCAAAAGCTATTTTTACTGCTCTTGACGTACGTGATGCTCTTTTCGTAAAAGAGATCATTGATGAGAACACATTCATGGCATTTCGTAATCTTCAATCTTGTTACCTAGTTGAAGGTAATGAGTTAAACGCTTTCTTGGCAGCGACTTATCGTTCAGTAGTGATCGAAAAAGCTGTTTGGGAACAAATCGTAGAAGGGGCTAAATAATGGCAGATATTACAGATATCAAGTCAATCTTGTATACAGAGAAGACCCTTGGTCTACAGGAGTCAGGTGTTGTTGTAATCCAGACATCTCCTCGTGTGACAAAAACTGGTCTTAAAGAGATCTTCCGTGAGTATTTTGGTATCGTTCCAACACGTATCAACTCACTTAACCAAGCGGGAAAAATTAAAAAATTTCGTGGTGTAACTGGTAAGCAAAACAACTTCAAGAAGTTCTATGTGACATTACCAGAAGGTGCACAGATCGAAAGTTTGGCGGTATAAGATGGCAATGAAAACATATAGACCAATAACACCAAGTCGTCGTTTCTATACAAACATCGACAGCAGTGATATCACGGCTAAACCAAGTGTACGTTCACTATTGATCAAACTTCCTGCATCTGCTGGTCGTAACAACAATGGTCGTATCACATCTCGTCACCGTCAAGCGGGTGCGAAAAAACTTTACCGTATCATCGATTTCAAACGTAACAAGTTTGGTATCCCCGGTACAGTAGCAACTATCGAGTACGATCCGTACCGTAACTGCCGTATTGCATTAGTTAACTATGCTGATGGTGAGAAACGTTATATCATTCAACCGAAAGATCTAAAAGTCGGTGATGTTATTCAATCTGCTGAGTCTGGTCTTGATATCAAGCCGGGTAACACAATGAAATTGAAAAGCATTCCACTTGGTACGATCATCCACAATCTTGAGCTAAAACCAGGTAAAGGCGGACAGCTTGTTCGTTCAGCCGGTAACTCTGCTCAGATCATGGGTCGTGATGGTAAATACGTTTCAGTACGTCTTCCGTCATCTGAGATGCGTCTTATTCTTGGCGAGTGTTTAGCGACTATCGGTACCGTAGGTAACGAAGAGTTCTCTAACATTGTATGGGCAAAAGCGGGTCGTTCACGTCACCGTGGTATCCGTCCTCAAACTCGTGGTTCTGCAATGAATCCAATTGACCACCCGCATGGTGGTGGTGAAGGTAAAACAAACTCAGGTCGTCATCCAGTTACTCCATGGGGTAAACCGACTAAGGGTGCGAAGACTCGTCGTAAGCAATCTAGCGATAGATTGATTATTACTCGTCGTAAACCAAATGCGAAAAGGGTAGGTTAATTATGGCTCGTTCAGTAAAAAAAGGTCCATTCGTAGACGACCACTTAATGAAGAAAGTTCTTGTTGCTAAAGAAGAAGGCAACAAGAAACCGATCAAAACATGGTCACGCCGTTCAATGGTTCTTCCAGAGATGATCGGTTTGACTTTTAACGTTCACAACGGTCGCCAATTTATTCCTGTATATGTTACAGAGAACCATATTGGTTACAAACTTGGGGAATTCGCACCAACACGTACGTTTAAGGGCCATAAAGGCTCTGTACAGAAGAAGGTAGGTTAATCATGGCTAGAGCACTATTGAAATTCATCCGTGTTTCACCGATCAAATCTCGTCTTGTTGCACGTGAAATCCAAGGTATGAACGCTGAGCTTGCTCTTGCAGCTTTAGAGTTCACACCAAACAAAGCAGCGAAGATTATCTATAAGGTACTTGCATCTGCAGTAGCTAATAGCGGTCTTGAAGCTGAAGACTGTGTTGTTAAATCATGTCGTGTAGACAATGGTCCGGTACTTAAGCGTTTCCGTCCACGTGCTCGTGGTATGGCGTCAGGTATTCGTAAACCGACAGCACACATCCTAGTAGAAGTAGAGGGGAAATAATTATGGGTCATAAAGTTAATCCTATTGGTCTTCGCCTTGGAATCAACCGTAACTGGGAATCTCGATGGTATCCATCGTTTGACACAGCAGCGGAAAATCTTGGTGAAGATTATAAAATCCGTACTTTCTTAAAGAAAGAGCTTTACTATGCTGGTGTTGCTAACATCATCATCGAGCGTACTGCAAAACGTCTTCGCGTTACTATTGTAGCTGCTCGTCCTGGTATCATCATCGGTAAAAAAGGTGCGGATATTGAGAAACTAAAAGTTAGTCTTCAGAAATTGATCGGCAAGAATATTGCTATCAACATCAAAGAAGAGAAAAAAGCGATGATCTCTGCTCAACTAGTAGCAGAAAATGTTGCAACACAACTTGAGCGTCGTATCGCTTTCCGTCGTGCTATGAAGAAAGTTATGCAAAATGCAGAACGTTCTGGCGCAAAGGGAATCAAAATTTCTGTAGCAGGTCGTCTTGGTGGTGCTGAAATGGCACGTACTGAATGGTACTTAGAGGGACGTGTTCCTCTTCATACCTTCCGTGCAAAAATCGATTACGGTTTTGCTGAAGCACAGACTACTTACGGAATCATCGGTATTAAAGTATGGATCTTCAAAGGTGAAGTACTTACTAAAGGTGTACCTGCAGAAGTTGCAGAAGAAAAAACTGAGAAGCGTGAGCGTCGTCCTCGTGCTCCAAGAAAGGCTGATTAATCATGTTGATGCCTAAAAGAACAAAATACCGTAAGGTAATGAAGGGGCGTAACCGTGGTTATGCTCGTTCTGGTTATAAATTAGCGTTTGGTGACATCGCGTTTAAAGCAGTAGAAGCAGGTCGTATTTCATCTCGTCAGATTGAAGCGGCTCGTATCTCTGCAACACGTCACATTAAACGTCAAGGTAAGATCTGGATTCGTGTATTCCCAGCTAAGCCACTGACTGCAAAACCTCTTGAAACTCGTATGGGTAAAGGTAAAGGCGCTGTGGACAAATGGGTTATGAATATTAAGCCAGGTCGTATTATTTTTGAAATGGGTGGTGTACCTGAAGAGATTGCTCGTGAAGCATTGACTCTTGCGATTCACAAACTTCCATTCAAATGTAAAATCATTACTGCGGAGATGAACAATGAACTATTCTGATTTAGCAGATAAAAACGTATCTGAACTTCAAGCAATGATCAAAGAGAAGAAAACTGAACTTTTCACTCTTAAGATCAAACAAAAAATGATGCAATTGACTAACACTAGCGAACTTCGCGTTGTTAAAAAAGATATTGCTCGTATTAACACTGCTCTTGCAGCAGTGAAGTAGGGAGAGCACTATGAGTCAACGAGAAATTCAAGGTGTAGTAGTAAAGATCTCTGGAGACAAAACAGCTTCTGTATTGGTTGAGCGTCGCGTTATGCACCCTCGTTACCACAAAGTTGTTAAGCGTTTTAAAAAGTATCTTATCCATGATGAGAATAACACACTTAAAGAGGGTGATCAAGTGATCGCTATTGAGTGTCGTCCACTTTCTAAAACTAAGTCATACAGACTTAAAACAGTAGTAGGAGCTTAGTAATGATACAAAGTTTTACTCGTTTGAAAGTAGCTGATAACACAGGTGCAAAAGAGATTATGTGTATCAAGGTTCTTGGCGGCTCTAAGCGTCGTTATGCAACCGTTGGTGATGTAATCGTTGCTTCTGTAAAGAAAGCGGTTCCAACTGGAAAAGTTAAAAAAGGTCAAGTAATCAAGGCCGTTGTTGTACGTACTAAAAAAGAAGTACAACGTGAGAATGGATCATTGATCCGTTTTGACGACAACGCTGCAGTAATTCTTGACGCTAAAAGAGAGCCAATCGGTACTCGTATTTTTGGACCTGTAGCACGTGAAGTACGTTATTCAGGTTTCATGAAGATCGTATCTCTAGCTCCGGAGGTTGTTTAATTATGGCAAAGTTTAATTTCAAAAAAGGTGACACTGTAGAGATCCTTGCTGGTGACGATAAAGGCACTAAAGCAGCGGTACTTGCAGTAATGCCTAAAAAAGGTAAGGTAATTGTTGAGGGATGTAAAATCGCTAAGAAAACAGTTAAACCTACAGAAGAGAACCCAAAAGGCGGATTCATGAATAAAGAGATGCCTATTGATATCTCAAATGTCCGTAAAGTGGAGGCGTAACTCATGGCACGTTTAAAAGAAAAATATCTAGCTCTTAAGCCACAGCTTCAAGAGCAGTTAGAGATCAAAAACGCTATGCAGATCCCTGCACTCGAGAAGATCACAATCGCTGTAGGTACCGGTTTTGCGATGAAAGATAACAAGCTTATCCAAAGCATCCAAGACACTATCTCTGCAATTGCTGGTCAGCATGCGGCTGTTGTCATCTCTAACAAATCTGTTGCGGGCTTTAAAGTTCGTGAAGGTATGCCTGTAGGTGTTCGTGTAACACTTCGTGGTGCAAAGATGTACGAATTCCTTGACCGTCTACTAGCGGTTGCTCTTCCACGTGTAAAAGATTTCCGTGGTGTAGATCGCAATGGATTTGACGGTCGTGGTAACTACAACTTCGGTCTTACTGAGCAGTTGATCTTCCCTGAGGTTGATTATGATTCTATCATGCAAATCCACGGTATGAATATTACTGTTGTAACGACAGCAAATAGCGACAAAGAGGGCTATGCTCTTCTTGAAGCTATGGGCATGCCGTTCACTAAGGAGCGCAACAATGGCTAAAAAATCGATGATCGCGAAAGCGAAACGCACACCTAAGTATGCAGTTCGCGCTTACACACGTTGTCAGATCTGTGGTCGTCCACACTCTGTACTACGTGACTTCGGTATCTGCCGTATTTGTTTTAGAAAAATGGCAAATGAAGGTCTAATCCCAGGTGTTAGAAAGTCTTCTTGGTAAGCTTCGGCTTTCTGAAAAGAAACTCCTAACAATAGCGAGTACTTCGAGTACTCAGCAACATAAGGAAAAATTATGGTAAATGATTTAATTTCAGATTCGTTAACACGTATCCGTAATGCAGCAATGCGTCGTTTAGACGTTACAACACTTATGCACTCAAAAAGTGTAGAAGCTGTTGTTGGTATCTTGGCTGACAAAAGTTACATTGAGTCTTTCAATGTAGTTGAAAACGGCCCTAAAAAAACTATCAACGTAGTGTTGAAGTATGATGAGAACGGTAAAACTGTGATCAATGAGATGAAACGTGTTTCTAAGCCAGGCCGTCGTGTTTATAAGCCGGCTGCTGACATCAAACGTTTCAAAAATGGTTATGGAACGATCATCGTTTCTACATCTAAAGGCGTTCTTCCTAACGATAAAGCTTTCGAGCTTGGTATCGGTGGCGAAGTAATGGCTACGATCTGGTAGGGGGTAGATAATATGTCACGTATTGGAAAAAATCCTGTAGAAGTACCTGCTGAAATCAAAGTAAGCGTAGATGGCGCGATTGTCTCTTTTGTTAAAGGGAACAACACGCGTACACTAGACACTAGAGGCAATGTCGCTATCG
The DNA here is from genome assembly GCA_027859195.1 of Helicobacteraceae bacterium. GTDB lineage: Bacteria > Campylobacterota > Campylobacteria > Campylobacterales > Sulfurimonadaceae > Sulfonitrofixus. Next base: position 4,104 of record JAQIBF010000082.1, on the reverse strand, counting down.
AATTAGATGGCCAGACATTGACTTTTAAAAATTTATCTGACTCTAAAGTACATCGTGCTTTCTGGGGTACATACCGTGCGCTTTCTGCTAACATCGTTAAAGGTCTGACAGTTGGTTTCGCTAAGCAACTAGAGATCAATGGTGTTGGTTACCGTGCTGCTGTTAAAGGCAAGGTACTTAACCTACAGCTTGGACACTCTCACGATATCAACTATGATATCAGAGAAGGTCTTGAGATGTCAGTAGAGAAGAACGTGATCACGATCAAAGGCAGTGACAACCAAATGGTTGGTCAAGCTGCTGCTGAAATTCGTGCATTCCGTCCACCAGAGCCTTACAAAGGTAAAGGTGTTAAATACATGGAAGAACATATCGTGCGTAAAGCCGGTAAGACTTCTAAGAAATAAGGGGCGTTGAGATGAATGCAAGAACTTTAAAAACAAAAGCTAATAAACGCGTCCAACGTAAACGTCGTATCCGTGTAAAGATCTCTGGTTCAGAGGTTCTTCCTCGTGTATCAGTTTTCCGTTCAAATCGTTATTTCTCAGCGCAAGCGATCAATGATGATACTGCTACTACATTAGCAGCTGTACACTCTAAGGCTTCTGGTCTTAAAGCTAACAGAGAAGATGTTGTGAAGCTTGCAGAGCAATTTGCTGCAAACCTTAAAGCTGCTAATATCACTGCAGTAGTATTTGACCGTAATGGTTACCAATACCACGGTGTTGTTGCTGCTTTCGGTGATGCACTTCGTGCTAACGAAATTAAGTTCTAGGGGCTGATGATGAAGACAATCAACAGAGAAGATTTCGAAGAAGCGATCGTAAATATCGGTCGTGTAACAAAAGTTGTAAAAGGTGGACGTCGTTTCCGTTTTACAGCACTTATAGTTGTCGGTAACAAGAATGGTACTGTCGGTTATGGTGTTGGTAAAGCTAAAGAGGTCCCAGACGCTATTCGTAAAGCAGTAGATAACGCATTCAAGAACTTAACAACTGTTAAGATCAAGGGTACGACTATTGCTCACGATATTGAGCACAAATTCAATGCAAGTCACGTATGGATGGCTCCAGCTTCAGAAGGTACAGGTGTTATCGCCGGTGGCGCATTGCGTCCAGTACTTGAACTTGCTGGTATCCAAGATATCTTGACTAAGTCAATTGGCTCAAACAATCCAAATACTGTTGTACGTGCTACTGTTGAAGCACTTGCAAGAATGAAAGGATAGATCATGGCATTAGAAAACTTAACACCTGCCGAAGGTTCAACACACTCTCGTAAGCGTGTTGGCCGTGGTCAGGGTTCAGGCATGGGTAAAACATCTACTCGTGGTCAAAAAGGTCAAAAATCTCGTACAGGTTACAAGCGTAAGCGTAACTTCGAGGGTGGACAGCAGCCATTGGCACGTCGTCTTCCTAAGATAGGTTTCACGTCTCGCGTTGAAAAACCTTATGTGATCAATGTTGAGAGAGTAACTTCGGTTGCTGCACTTGCTGAGATCACAATGGATTCAATCCGTGAAGTACATAAATTTAGTAAAGAGACTACCAAGATCAAACTTGTTGGTGCTTCTGCTAAAGACCTTGCTTCAAAAATTAAAGACGAAAACGTTACTACAACTGGCAAATAATGAACCAGCAACTAGTAAACAAGATCTTAATAACGATCGGTTTTCTTTTTATCTACCGTCTACTGGCATACGTGCCGGTTCCCGGTGTTGATACAGCGGTAATCGCTTCTTTCTTTGACTCACATCAATCTGATGCACTTGGACTTATGAATATGTTCAGTGGAAATGCAGTCGAACGTCTCTCAATTATTTCACTTGGTATTATGCCTTACATCACCGCCTCGATCATCATGGAGCTTCTTGCTGCAACCTTCCCAACCTTGGGTCAGATGAAAAAAGAGCGTGATGGTATGGTGAAATATATGCAGATCATCCGTTATGCAACAATTGTTATTACTATCGTACAAGCAATTGGTGTAAGCATTGGTCTACAGAGTTTGACGGGGCCTGACGGCTCGAGCGCGATCTTAACAGACCACACGACATTTATCATTATCTCGGCATTCTCAATGCTCGCAGGTACGATGTTGTTGATGTGGATTGGTGAACAGATCACACAAAGCGGTATCGGTAACGGTATCTCTTTGATCATCTTTGCCGGTATCGTTTCGGCGATCCCGTCTGCTATCGGTCAATCCGTCTCTATGATCAACGAAGGGGCAATGAGCTTTTTAACGCTTATCGCTATCCTGGCCCTGATCCTGGCGACTGTCGGTGTCATCATCTATGTCGAACTGGGTGAGCGCCGTGTACCGGTGACATACGCAAAGAAAACAATGTTGCAAAACCAAAATAAGCGTGTAATGAATTACATCCCTATTAAGGTAAATCTTTCTGGTGTTATTCCAGTTATTTTTGCATCGGCGATCTTGATGTTCCCAATGACAGTACTATCTAGTAGTACTAACCCAACAATTCAGGCGATTGCTGATGTGTTGAATCCAAATAGTTATTTCTTTAACTTTTTGACGTTTTCTTTTGTTATCTTCTTTGCATTTTTCTATGCATCGATTGTCTTTAATGCTAAAGATATCTCTGAGAACCTGAAACGTCAAGGTGGGTTTATTCCAGGTGTCCGTCCAGGAAGCAGCACAGCGGCGTTTCTTAATGAAACAGCATCGCGTCTGACGATTACTGGTGCACTTTATCTTGGTCTGGTAGCAACGCTGCCGTTTATGATCATCAAAGGTATGGGTGTCCCTTTCTTTTTCGGTGGTACTGCTGTTCTTATCGTTGTTCAAGTAGCTCTTGACACAATGCGTAAGATCGAAGCTCAGGTTTACATGAGCAAGTACGAAACTCTTTCAGCGGTCGGTCTATAAGATGGCTATTGCTATTCGAAAGAATGTTGAAATCGATAAACTTCGCGCGGCCAACAAGATTGTAGGCGGAGCGCTAGAACTGATGCGGGAAAACACTCGTGTCGGTGCTTCACTTAAAGAGCTTGATGCAATGGCGGAAGATTATATCCGCTCGCATAATGCCCGTCCATCGTTTAAAGGCCTTTATGGTTTTCCCAATACAGTGTGTACCTCCCTTAATGAAGTGATCATTCACGGCATTCCTTCGGACTATACACTACAAGAGGGTGACCTTATCGGTTATGATATTGGGACCAAACTTGATGGATATTACGGTGATGCCGCGATCTCTGTTGGTGTTGGTCAAATAAGTGAACTGGACGAGAGGCTTATTGCCTGTGCAAAAGATACACTCTATCATGCAATCGAGAACATCAGAGACGGTATGCGTTTTAAAGAGCTCTCGTATCTGATACAAGAGTTTATCAAAAGCCGTGGTTTTGTGCCGCTTCGTGACTTTTGTGGTCATGGTATTGGCAAACAACCGCATGAAGAGCCTCAAATTCCAAATTATCTTGATGGAATCGCAAAAGCGGGTCCAAAGATCAAGAATGGCATGGTCTTCTGTCTTGAGCCGATGATCTGTCAAAAAGAGTCGAAACCCGTTATCTTAGAAAATGGGTGGGATGTCGTAAGTAAAGATGGCCTGCGCGGGTCTCATTACGAACATACTGTTGCTGTCGTAGGCGGCAAAGCAGAAATACTTTCACAAGGATAATTCATGGCAAAATCAGACGTCATTGAAGTTGATGGGAAAATAGTTGAAGCACTGCCGAATGCAACATTCCGTGTAGAGCTTGATAACGGACATGTGATACTTTGTCATATCGCCGGTAAGATGCGTATGCATTATATTAAAATTCTTCCGGGAGACAAGGTAAAGCTAGAGCTTACACCATACTCTTTAGACAAAGGGCGTATTACTTATAGATATAAGTAAAACTTCCAGCTTCGGTGCACCTTGCACTGAAGTTTACCACTCGACGTACCGATGTACGCCTTCGGGATTACTACAGCCCAATATACACCAAATCTGAAACTTTTCCAAGTTTAGTTTTAGATGAGCTTCGCCATCTTTTTATAATCCAACATCCAACATCCAACATCCAACATCCAACATCCAACATCCAACATCCAACATCCAACATCCAACATCCAACATCCAACATCCAA